>JAVJPD010000413.1:0-3674 GCA_040216475.1 Rhodospirillales bacterium | reverse complement strand
CGGCTGAAAGCCGGCCGGAGGACAGGCTCCGTCCGGGCAATCCAGGGTGCCGGCAGGGTGGATGCCCCGGACTGCGCCGGGGCATGACGATTGAGATGATGCATGGTGTTTCCGGTCAGCTTCCGCCAGTCCGGGCGATGACGAAGTAGGGAAAATCGGCTAAACTGCCGGTAAAACAAAACGGGAGGCGAGAGGCGATATGGGAGCGACCCGGGCCGAGACACAAGCCGAGACACAAGCCGCACACCGGGATTTCGAGATCCGCCCGCTCGGGGCCCACACCGGCGCCGAAGTCATCGGCCTCGATCTGCGCAAGCCCGTCGGCGCGGCGGCGAAGGCCGCCATCGAGGCGGCGCTCGTCGAGTACTGCTGCCTGGTGTTTCCCGAACAGCATTTGACGCCGCAGGAATACGCCGAGGCCGCGGGCCTGTTCGGCGAGGTGCGGACGCAGAATTTCTCCAAATACGCGCTGCCCGATCTGCCGACGGTCAACGCGGTGTCGAACGCGCATCCGGGCGCGGACGGCCAACGCGCCTATCACGCCTCCTACTGGCACACGGATTTCCCGAATTTCGAGCGCCCGCCCGATTATACGATTTTGTATGCCGTGACGATGCCGAAGGAGGGCGGCGAGACCGGCGTCGCCAACATGCGCGCCGCGTTCGAGGCGCTGCCCGAGGAGACGCGCGAACGCCTCGCCGGGCTCAAGGCGTTCACCGTGCGCCGCGCCGGCTCGGTCGATCAAAGCCGCATGAAGACGCTCGCCGACGAGGATCCGGAGTTCTTGAAGAAATCCGTGATCCAGCCGCTGGTGCGCACCCATCCCGTATCCGGCACCAAGGCGCTTTATTTTCACAAAGGCAAGGTCGAATACCTGCTCGGCATGGCGCCGAAGGAAAGCCGGGAATTATTGGAAGACCTGGTCGAGAACGCGATCCGCCCCGAGTTCGTCTACAAGCATAAATGGCGGGTCGGCGACATGCTGGTGATCGACAACCGCGCGTCCATGCACCGGGGCTATCCGAACTACGACCTGAACCAGGACCGGCTGCTGTATCGGATTATCGTCGGGGCCGATGAGGCTTTTTGAAATCTAAGGCCACAATCTTCCCGAGGCGCCGACGCCGGAGACGACGAGTCCCAGGATCAAATTCGTCAGCACGATCTGGCGGATGACGTTGAGGTGCATCGCCGCCGTTTGCCAATCCTCCCGGCCGACCGCGTCAGTGAACTTCGGATAGGGGCCGAAGAACAGGAAAAAGTAGAGAAAGACCATCAGCACGCCGAGCCAGTGCATGATGTTGACGTGCAGCCCGGCGCTGGCGAAATCGCCGAAATCCACGAACACCTGCATGTAGCCGGTCAGCAGCAGCAGGATCGCCGCCGCCCACACCCAGGGGAAGAACTTCCCGAACACGGTCGCCCAAATCCTGAGCCGCTGCGGCCCCTCGAGGGCGCCGAGGGCGGGGCGCAGCACCATGTAGGCGAAGAACATGCCGCCGACCCAGACGATGGCGGCGAGCGCATGGAGCGCGATGGCGAAGGGGGAAAGTTCGGTCATGATGTCGGTGCCTTATTCGGTTATTCGGTTGCTTTGTCGGTGAGGGCCTTGAGCGCGCCGCTCATTTTTTGCAAAACCACGGCGCGGCCGGCAATGCCGTGGCGCTTGGCGAGATACGCCGGGTCGTTATAGGCGAGCCAGGTTTTGCCGGTCTCGTCCTGCCAGGCGAGCGCCTTCATCGGCAGGTCGATGCCCGCGGTGCGCGCGCTTTGCATGAGCGGCGTGCCGAGCTTCGGGTTGCCGAAGATCAACACCTGGGTGGGGCGCAGTTTCTTGCCCGCCCGGCGCCCGCCGGCCATGTGATCGACCCGGGCGAACACCGTGAGGCCTTTCTGCTTGAGAAGACGCTCCAGCCGGTCGAGGGTCTTGGCGACCGTGTGCTTGCTCGGCTTGACGATCAGCCCGTCCACGTTCGGCGGCATGGCGTTTGCCGGAACAGCGAGGACGAACAGGGTGAGCAGGGTGACGATGAACGTGCGCATGGAAATCCGGTTGCCGTGAATCATGGCGCGAGTTTAGCGCAACTCCGTCGCCGAACGGTTAACGCGGATCGATTTTCGGGTTTTTCGAGCCCAGAGGCACGGATGATTTCTTCGTCATCGCCCGGCGATAGCCCGGGCGATCCAGGCGGCCTTTGCTGGATGCCCCGGACGGAGCCTGTCCTCCGGCCGGCCCTTGGCCGGTCCGGTGGGCCGGGGCATGACGGATTAAGGGAGGGGCCAAGGACATTGACAAGAACCCGCCGGAAAGGGCATGTGAAACGTCCAGCGGCACCCAATCGCCGGTTTTTCCGTAGCGACAATAATTTCATTATAATCAACAGGTTAAATCCTTATCCTCAACCGTTTCGCCAGTCTGTAAAGGCTCGTTGTGTCCTTATCCTCCCTCGATCCGCTGTTCAAGCCGCGCGCCATCGCCGTGATCGGCGCCTCGACCGATCCGAAGAAGATCGCCGGGCGGCCGGTGCATTATCTCAAGCAATACTTCAAGGGGCCGATCTATCCGGTCAATCCGAACGCGGAGGAAGTCCAAGGTTTAAAGGCTTACGCCGCCGTCGCCGACTTGCCCGAAGGCGTCGATCAGGCGCTGGTCTGCCTGCCGGCCAAGCTGGTGATCCCGACGCTGGAAGCCTGCGCCGCGCGCGGGGTCCGCTCGGCGGGCATCTTCAGTTCCGGCTTCGCCGAGATCGGCGACAGCGGGCGCGATCTGCAAAACCGCATCCGCGAGATCGCGCGCACCAGCGGCATGAGAATATTAGGCCCGAACTGCATGGGGGTGATGAACATCGCCGGGATCGACGACGGTGCGGGTGGCGCGGGCGGCTCGCTCGGCCAGTCGATCACCACCTTCACCCTGGCGGTCGAGGAGAACCCGCCCAAGGCAGGCAACATCGGCATCGTCAGCCAGAGCGGCGCGTTCGCCGCGCACGCCTACACGCTGGCCGCCCGGCGCGGGCTGGGCCTGAGCTATTGGGCGACCACCGGCAACGACGTCGACGTCGAATTCGCCGATTGCCTGGCGTATCTCGCCGAGGACCCCGCGACCGACGTGATCATGGGCTACATGGAAGGCTGCCAGGACGGCGACAAGCTGTTCGATGCCTTCGAGCGGGCGCGTAAAAACGAAAAGCCGATGGTGATCGTCAAGGTGGGAGCGTCGGAGGTCGGCCAAAAGGCGGCGGCCTCGCATACGGCTGTTCTTTCCGGCGGGGATGCGATCTTCGAAGCCGTGTTCGAGCGTTACGGGGTACACCGGGCGCGCACCCTCGACGAGTTTTTCGACGTGGCCTACGCATGCTCGTTCGGCAAATTTCCCAAAAGCCCGAAGATCGGCTTCGCCAGTATCTCGGGCGGCGTCGGCATCCTGATGGCGGACAAGGCCGTGGAGCTCGGCCTCGACGTCGCGCCCATGCCCGAGCATGCTGCGAAGAAGCTCAAGGAACTGCTGCCGTTCGCCGGCGTGAACAACCCGGTCGACGTGACCGCGCAGATCATCTCGCAACCTGAACTCCTTCAGAAAAACATCGAGATCATGCTGAGCGAGGGCGGTTACGACTCCATCGTCGTGTTTCTCACCACCGTGTTTTATTCCGACGTGCTGCGCCGACCCATGT
>JAVJPD010000412.1:0-13173 GCA_040216475.1 Rhodospirillales bacterium | reverse complement strand
CCCCAGGAGGAATGCACCTCCATGGATTTCTCGAAGCGGCCATCGTGCGCCAGTTTCACATCCGCGTATCGTCCGCCGCAATGCGCGAACGTCACCACGTCCCATTCGCGCTCCTTGGCGAGATCGGCGAACAATTCGGCCGCCGTGTTGGAATCGGTTTCCAGATCGCTCATGTCCTCGATCAGGGCGTGCGAGGAGCGGCGGATCTGGCGGCCCTCGGTCGCGAAGTAGACGTTGCGATCGCCGCCCATCGGGGTGTTGCCCGACCATTCGTAGCCCGGCAGCACGACGAACCGTCCGCTTTTATCGAACGCGGCGGACAGGCGGTCGAGCTCGTGCCAGAAATCGTTGGTGATCTGGAAATCGTTGCCTTGATGCCCCGTCGCGTCGACGAAGGCGCGGTCGCGGGCGAACGCGAAATACTGATGCGCGCTGCCGGTGCCGATGGTTTCTTCGGACTGGCCATGCAGATCGCCCCAATAGGGCAGCAAGTCGGCCCCATCGACGATCCGCAAGGGATTGGCTTCGGCTGCCAACGTGCCGTCGTGGTGCAACAGTTCGAGCCGCACGTCGCCGGGCTTGGACACTTTAAGATTCGGAATCTCGACGGCGAATTGGCCGGGCTTGAAGGTGACGGTTTCGGGCAGGCCCTCGACGGGCACGTTCGCCCTCAATTTCAACGTCGCCTGGCATTGATCCGACGGATTGCCCCACGTGTCCTCGCCCTTGAGCTTGAGCGTGAACGTTTCGCCGGCGCCGCGCAGGGTCGGCACGACCGCCACATACGTCTCGGGCTTGCCCGGCACGATTCTGATCGTCGGCTGCGCGGGCAGCGGCTGGTAGTTGAAGGTGGCGATGGGATCGACGAGGACGCGAAACTCGAAGGTATCCTCGCAGAAGGTCTGCAGGCGCATGCCGGGCGAGCCGCCGCTCGTGACGCCGAATTTAATGGTGATGGTGTCGCCCTTCTTCATGAAGCCCTTGACGACCTTGATGTAGAGCGTGCGGTCCCAGGGCCGGACGTTGCCCTTGGGATCGTAGCGGCATTCGAGCACCGCGTTGTTGGACGCCTCGATCACCGTGTAGTTGGGTCGCTTCGGGTCCTCGAACTGGGGCCGGGTTTGATCGGACGCAAAGCGGAAACAGACGCGCATCGAGCCGCTGTCGTCGATTCCGAACTTGCCGCAGGTATAGGTGAGCGTGAAGGATTGGTACGAGCCCGCCTCGAAAGTGCCCGACGGCGAAATCGCCGCCGTGCCCAAATCCTCGGGCCGGATCGGCTCGCGGATCGTGCCCGAGTTCATCGCCATGTAGGACGGCGCGCCTGACGCATCGTCGGGGCTGCCCATCGGAGCTTCGCTCATGAATTCATCCTCGCCCAAAGTTTCGTTCGACAAAGCCGGGCTCGCGCCGGCGTTGGCCGCTACTCTATCAAGGTGAGGCCGTGAGTCAAAGTCCGGGGCCGAATACCGGCCCGGCCCTTTCCCTTGCCCGCGTTTACGGATACCCTCGGAACCCGACGGGAAGGGGCCCGGCGGGAATATCGAGGCGAAGCCGATGACGGAAAAAGGGGCGCCCGCGCGAATCGTCATCATGGGCGCCGCGGGCCGTGACTTTCACAACTTCAACATGGTTTACCGCAGCGAGCCGGCGAGCCGGGTCGTGGCGTTCACCGCGGCGCAAATTCCCGATATCGCCGGGCGGCGCTACCCGCCGTCCCTCGCCGGGCCGCTGTATCCCGAAGGAATTCCGATCGTCGAGGAAGCGGCATTGTCCGATCTGTGTCGTCGCAAAAACGTCGATCGGGTCGTTTTCGCCTACAGCGACGTCGGCTACGACGCCGTCATGCACGCCGCCTCGATCGCGCTGGCCGCGGGCGCCGATTTCGTTTTGCTCGGCCCCAAGCGGACGATGCTGACGGCCAAGCTCCCCGTGATCGCCGTGTCGGCGGTCCGCACCGGCTGCGGCAAATCGCAAACCGCCCGCTGGTTGTCCGCACGCCTCAAGAAGCACGGCCTGACGGCGGCGGTGATCCGCCACCCGATGCCCTACGGCGATCTCGAGAAGCAGGCCGTGCAACGCTTCGCGAGCCGCGGCGATCTCGCGGCGGCCGACTGCACCGTCGAGGAGCGCGAGGAATACGAACCTCATATCGAAATCGGCAACGTGGTGTACGCCGGTGTCGACTACGCCGCGATTCTCGCGCGCGCCGAAACCGAAGCCGACGTGATCCTGTGGGACGGCGGCAACAACGATTTCCCCTTCCTGTACTCCGATCTGCACATCGTGCTGGTCGACCCCCTGCGCCCGGGCAACGAAACCAGCCATCACCCCGGCGAGGCGGTTCTGCGCATGGCCGACATCGTTCTGATCGCGAAAACAAATTCGGCAACGAAAACAAACATCGAAAGCGTCATCGCAACGGCCACGCGCATCAACCCCGACGCCGTCATCGTGCGCGGCGCCTCGCCGGTGCGTCTCGACGAGCCGGATGCGGTGAAGGACAAACGCGTGCTCGTGGTCGAGGACGGCCCGACCATCACCCATGGCGGCATGGCGTTCGGCGCCGGTTTCGTCGCCGCGACGGATGCCCGCGCCAAGGAGATCGTCGATCCGCGCGATCACGCGACGGATTCGATCGCCGCCGTCTACGCGCAATACCCGCACATCGGCGCGGTGCTGCCGGCCATGGGATATCATCCTGCGCAACTGCGGGCCTTGCGGGACACGATCAACGCATCCGACGCCGAGGCCGTGGTCTCGGGAACGCCTTGCGATCTGGCGGCTTTGATCGACATCGACAAACCCGTGATCCGCGCGCGATACGATTTCGCCGAGGCCGGCGAGCCGAAACTCGGCAAGCTGATCGGGGATTTTCTGGCGAAACGGAATCTCATTCGCTGAAACCGGACATCGGCCGACGGATCGTTTCTCAGTCCGCCCAGACGGTTTCCCCGGCATCCGTCGCGACCGTCGTGCCCGCCGCACCGCCGAGAATAGCGGCGGCGTCCTCGAGTCGGCCGATGCCGGCGATCCCGCCGGTCGCGTCGACGAATTCGATCGCCGCCTCGACCTTCGGGCCCATCGAACCCGCGGCGAACGAAAACGCCCCTAAGGCCCGCGGCGCGATACGGCGGATGGCCCGCGCATCCGGCCCGCCCCAATCCCGGTAGACCGCGTCGACGTCGGTCAGCATCAGCAACGCGTCTGCCGCGAGGCCGCGGGCCAGCAGGGCGGACGCGAAGTCCTTGTCGATCACCGCCTCGATGCCGATGAGGCTGCCGTCGCCGCGAACCGCCACGGGAATGCCGCCGCCGCCGGCACATACGACAATCACGCCCTGTTCGACCAGCCGGGCAATGACGGGAAGTTCGAAAATGCGTTTCGGTTTCGGCGAGGCCACCGTTCGGCGATACCGCTCGCCGTCGCGCGTCATCGTCCAGCCGCGCGTGCGGGCAAGGCGATCCGCCTCCTCTATGCCGTACCCGGCGCCGAGCGGCTTACTCGGATTGCCGAAGGCAGGATCGTTCGGGTCCACTTCGATCTGCGTCAGCAGCGTCACGCATTCGCGTTCGGCGGGCAGCGCGTTGAGCAACTCCTGCTCGATAAGATAACCGATCATGCCCTCGGCCTCGGCGTCGAGAACGTCGAGCGGCGACGCTTCGCCGTTTTTCAAGGCCTCGCTTTGCAACGCCAGCAGGCCGATCTGCGGGCCGCTGCCGTGGGAAACGACCAATTCATGCGCGGCCGCGAGCGGCACCAACGCCCGCGCCGCTTGCCGGACGTTGCGGCGCTGATTCTCCGCCGTCATCGGCTCGCCGCGGCGCAACAGGGCATTTCCGCCCAAGGCGATTACAACGCGCATCGTTCTCTAGTCCGGTTTATCCCCGGCATCGGTGCGCCGCCGTCGGTCGTCGGGACCGCGACCGCGTTCGTCATTCTGCCGGTCCCTCGAAAGATATTTTCCGTAAAAATCGTTTCGCTCCCAAAACGCCCAGACCAGCACCCAGCCGATCGACCAAACGTAAAACGCGCGGGTCTCGGCAAGCCCAGTCATCCAGAGGATCAGAAATCCGAGCGCATAAATCAGCGCCCAAACGCGCCAACGCCTGAACCACCGCTCGAGGTATTTCTTAATGAAATCATGTTCCGCCATGACCGCTCGGCTTCGGCGTTCCGTCATTCATAAACGGTCGTCGGACATCCTGAAATTCGCCACATCATACGCCGCAACGGCAATTCGTAATCATGCACGGCCAAGTGCTGTAAGGCGCAATTATCCCACATCAGAACGTCGCCGACCCGCCACTTGTGGCGGTATTGGAACTCGGGCCGGATAACCGTATCGGCAAGCTCCGCGATCAGGGCCTGGGCCTCGTCGTCCGGCATGCCCTCTACCGCGAAACTTTCGCCATGGCTGACGTAAATGGCTTTCTTGCCGGTATAGGGATGGGTCCGGATGGCCGGATGAACGACCTTTTCCATGGCTTCGCGTTCGGCATTGTCTTGGGTGCCGGTGCCGGTGTTGCGCCGCCGTCCGGTAACGTCGTGTTTAACGCGCAAGCCGCCGCAGCGCGCCTTCATCTCGGGGCTGAGAGAATCGTAGGCCAATACCGCGCTTGCAAACAACGTATCGCCCAGCACCCGGCCGTCCTCGGTCACGGGCACTTCCCGTGCATAGAGTACGGAAATCCGCGGCGGATTCCATTCATAGGACATATCGGAATGCCAAACCCTGCCCGCATCCGCATGCCCGATGTCCTCGCCATTCACCTGGATGTTAGACACCTGCAAAATAAGAGGCCGGTTCTTAATCGTATACTTTTTGAGGAAATTAACCTGCATCTCGCCGAAGCGGCACACAAAACTCTCGAAATAGTCTTCCGTTAACACTTGATCGCGGATGACAACCACCGAGTATTCGTCAAAAGCCTTTTCGATGGCCGCGAATTGTTCCGATCCGACAGGTTCGGACAGATCGACATTCCGGATTTCCGCCCCGATAGGCGCGTCCATGGGCACTACATCGATGACATCGTTTCGCATGGATTGACAACCTCCTCCGTTGATCGATTCCAAGACCGGGGTCGCCCGGCAATATCCAGGCTTGTCGAGAGCCCGTCGGTTCGTACAATCGCGGACTTTATCATGGACCTTTTCCCATGTCAGGGCGATGGCGGGATATGGGACATCCGCAAAGAACAAGACCGGCACGAGAAATATCTTAGGGGCACGGGACGGAAGAATAAAGGGCGGACGTCAAGTCAAGAACCGGCGATCGGCTCAACAGGCGTCGCCCGGGCGCGGACCTTCGGCCTGACGCCCTCGCGGGCGAGGCACTGACGCACCGATGCGTATTGACAAAGCCCGCTTCGGATAAAGAAAAAGGCCGGCACCCGATGGGATGCCGGCCTTCCTCGTCCATGCCGAAGCCCTGGATTACATCATCTTGAAGTTGAACTTCTCCTGCAGGAAGCCCGCAATCCATTTGCGGGTTTCGTCGTCGACATCGACGGCTTCCTTGAGGATCGCCGCCGCGTCCTTGCCGAAGTACTGCGGATAGTTGCCGATCTCCTTCTTCGCTTTCTTCTGGAAATCGGGCATAGCCATGATCTTTTGGACCGTGCCGACGTACGCATCGACGGTAGCCTGCGGCGTGTTCGCCGGCAGGATCAGCGATTTCGAGAGCATGACGCCGATGTTGATCATGTGCTTGAGTGCTTTCCAGCGCGGGCCCGAAGGTTCCTGGCCGCCGTTCACGGCCTTGTAGGCGTCGCGCACGGTCGGCGTGTTCGGAAACTCCGGATCGCGTATCACGCTGCCGTCGGGACTGATGAAGCCGAGATTCATGACGTGCGCGAACATGCCTTTTTTCACGTACTTCATGGTCTTGCTCATGAACGAGCCGGCCGAATCGTAGGATAGATTCAACTCGCCGCGGATCGCGGCCTTGCGCCGCCCGCCGCTGTTGAGGCCGAACACGTAGGTCGGGTTCAGGCCGAGCAGGTCGTAGGCGATGTAGCCGCGCAGTTCGGAAGACGTCGGGTTTTTGCCGCCGCTGACCAATTTTTTGACGCCGCGCAACGCCTTGATGTCGTCGGCGATGTTTTGGCCCTTCACGCCGGTTTCGGTGCGGGCATAGATCTGCGAACCGAGCGGCGAGAGCACCACGGGGCGCCACTTGATCGGGTTGAAGCGTACTTTTTTGCCGCCGAACAGATAGCTGGTGTACATGGACGTGGACGCCGACACGATATACGTGCCGTCGGGCTTGGCGTTCTTCTCGAACCAGTTCGAGCCCGTGACGCCCGAGCCGCCGGGCTTGTAGATCACCAAAACGGTGGGCTTGCCGGGCAGATGTTCTTTCAGGTAGTTCTGCCACGTGCGGGCGTAAAAGCTCGCGCCGCCGCTTTCCTCGAACGGCACGATGATGTTGACGGTTTTACCCGACAGATCGAGCGCTGACGCGCCCGAGGGCGATAGCAAGAGACCGGCAGCAAGCATTGCGCTCGCGAAAACGCCGGCATAATTGTTCATCCGAGACATTTTAGCTTCTCCCATTGTGTGAAAACGATCGGCGGCGGCGTGCGCGCGGCGGCAATGGGCGGTCAACCGTCCGGCCATACGTCCCGGTATGCTGCAGCAGCGGCGCCATGCCATTCGTAAACAGCCTGCCTCCGTAACTTCTGCAGGGTACCCCCGACCAAAACGCTCTCGGGGTTTTCCTGGAATTTATGGTGTCGAACGGTGAGGTGATTTTTAAGGGCAGATTCTCCTGTCTGCCGGAGGTGTCCGATTCGGTCTTTACCGGGCCAGCCGTCATCATACCGTCACTGGAGGAGGCCCGCGAGCCGGGCCTCATCACGAGTGCGTGATGGCCGCCCGGCGAACGTGCCGGAAAAACTGGAAAAAGAGTTCGAAGTGATGGAAAGTCATCCCCAAGAACTTCGGGGACTCACGGGATCGCCGCGCATACCCGATCAATAGCCGGCATCACCAAGGGGAGGATTAATAAGATGAAACTCTTGCATTTCAACGATTTCGCTCTGGGCGTCCTGAAGGGTGACGCCGTCGTCGACATTTCCGCCATCGTCGCCGATATCCCCTGCGCCAACCCGCAGGACCGAATCGCCGGCCTGATCGAACGCTTCGGCGATTACCGCAAGAAAATCGAGGCCCACGTCGCCGCCAATAGCGGAACCCCGGTGAGCGGCGTGCGTATCCGCCCGCCCCTGCCCAAACCCGGCAACATCGACTGCATGGCGGTCAATTACATGGAAGACGGCACCCGCGACGCGCCCGCGCCCATCAACGCGTTTTTTAAATCCCCCAATTCCGTCATCGGCCACGGCGACACCATGGTGCTCGAGGACATTCCGGCCACGGTATTCGAGGGCGAGGCCGAACTCGCCCTCGTGATCGGCAAGCGCGCACGAAACGTTTCGGAAAAGGACGCCATGGACTACGTGTTCGGCTACACCAATTTCATCGACGGCTCGGCCCGCGGGCTGCCGCCCGCCGGCAACACGTTCTATCAGATGAAGGGCCGCGAGACCTTCGCGCCGATGGGCCCTTATATCGTCACCAAGGACGAAATCAAGGACCCGCAGAAGCTGCAGGTACGCCTCTGGAACAACGGCGATCTCATGCAGAACTTCAACACCGACGACATGGCGCACAAGATTCGCACGTGCATCGCCTGGGTCAGCGCGATCCACACGCTCGAGCCCGGCGATATTCTCGCGACCGGCACCAATCATCGCGGGCTGAATCCGTTCATGGACGGCGATAAGATCGAACTGGAGGTCGACGGGCTCGGCCGCCTCGCCATCAACGTGAAAGACGACCTCAAGCGCAAATGGGGACGGATCACGCGCCTGCAGCACACCGACGGCGGCGGCGAAGGCCGGCACACCCCGCAGGTGTCCGGCAAGTACGCGCCGTAAGCACAAAGCGGACCGGCGTGACCGTCACGGCGGCGCGCCATTAAGGCCGCCCGCCGGTGACCGGTTAAAGAGACGTGATGATTAAGCCCAGGCCGCCACGACGGGCTCGCCCCTGATCTGGGTCCGCCACATCACGCGCGGTTGCGAGTCGTCGATCGCCTTACGGTGATGCATGGCGCAACGATTGTCCCAAAGAATCGCGTCGCCCTTTTGCCATTCGTGCGTCCAGGCGAATTTCCATTGGGTTGCGTGCGTCCACAGCTTTTCGAGAAGCGCCTGGCTTTCTTCGTAAGACATGCCGGTAATGTAGTTGCCGGGCGGCGTACGGCGCCGGCCGAGATAAAGCGCCTTGCGCCCCGTCGCGGGATGAATGCGGACCAACGGGTGCTGCGGCCCGGTGATGTCATCCCAGGTTTTCGGCAGCGTCGCCGACGGACGCAAGACCCCCGCCGAATTACGGCTGCTATCGTGCACCTGGTATCGACCCTCGATCGCCTGCTTGAGATCGCCGGATAAGGTTTCATAGGCGAGATATTGGTTGCTGAACGAGGTTTCGCCGCCGCCGTTCACGGGCACCTCGAGGGAATAAAGGAAGCTGCCGGCGGGCGGCACGTCGACATAGGAGTTATCCGAATGCCAGTCGACTTCGAGACTGCCGAGGCCGCCGTTATCCTGTGTCGGCTTGCCGTCCGGACCGAGGTTGGTGACCATGGCGATCTCTTCGAGGCGCGAGAGGTGATACGTTCCCGGTTTATGGCCGCCCGACGTAAAAAATTTGCGCGATCCCGCAACCTGCACACCGCCGAAAAGCTTCGAGACTTCTACAAGGCGCTCGTCCTCCAGAGTCTGGCCGCGAAACTGCAACACAAGATGATCGGCCCACGCTTGACGCAGGGCGTCCTGCACGTCTTCGGGAATATCTTGCGCAAGATCGATGCCGCGCACTTGAGCGCCGAGCGGAGCGCCGGGAAGAGTGATTTCGAGGGCTTCAAGTGTATTTGTCATCGTGATCTCCCTGTTGCATTTTTTCGAGCTTGCAACGTGATATTTTTCAATTCTTGAACGACACGCTATTCGCGATCGGAACGCCGGTCAATATCGGCTGATTGCAATCGTGTCGGCTTGGATGCGGCAGAAAATTATAACGTTTTGTTATTCTATTATCCGGTTTTGTTCTAGAAACGGCGCCATCCGCCCCCCCCAAAGCGCCCGGAGAATATAAATCGGAATAATTCATTGATTTTGCAAAATATCGCGCTGACACTGTTTGAATAATAATAAAGAACTCGATCAACGGTCCCATCAAGTGCGTCATCTTATTGGTTATTGGCCAACAGGGAGAAAAATCATGATTACACAGACAGTAAAATCTATTGGCGCAATAACCGCCGCCGTATTTGCGACGGCTGCGTTTCTTGCGCCGACAACCGCATCGGCGGTTGATTTTTCGGGCAAAACGATCACGGCGATTATACCCGCCAAGGAAGGCGGCGGCGGCGACGTCTTTACCCGCCTGTTTGCGCCGTTCTTCAGCCAATATCTGCCCGGCAAGCCCACGGTCATCGTGCGGAACATGCCCGGCGGTGCCCACATTCGCGGCAACAATTGGTTCGAAGCGAACGCCAAGCGAAACGGCCTCAACTACATCACCGTTTCGACGTCGGGGCAGACCAGTTTCACCTTGGGCGGCAAAAAAGTTAAATACGATTTGACGAAGTGGAAATACGTCATCGCCATTCCGCACGGCACGGTGATCTACGCGCGCCCGGAGACCGGCGTCAAAGGCAAAAACATCGGTGACGACATTGCCGCTCTACGGAAGGCCCAGATCGTCACCGGCGCCAAGAGCCCGATTTCATCCGAGTTGCGGTTGTTCCTCGGCATGGAACTGCTCGGCATCAAAAGCGTGAAGCCGGTCTTCGGTCTCTCCACCGGCGAGCAGCGCAAGGGCATGCTGCGCGGCGAGCTCAACATCAACTACGATTCCGCGGCCGCCTACGCCAAAAAAGTTATACGGCATGTTGAAAAGGGAAAGCTCGTCGCGGTGATGACCCTCGGTTATACCGATAAAAACGGCAACATCGTTCGCGATCCGGGTTACCCCAAACTTCCGACCATCGTCGACGCCTACAAGGCCGTCAACGGCGGCAAGCTGCCTTCGGGCGATCTTTGGAAAGCCTACAAGAACTTCTATACGATGGGCGTGATGACCTCGAAGGGCGTCGCCCTTCCGCCGGACACGCCGAAGGACGTCGTCGACGCCTACATCACGGCGGCCCAAAAAATCGCGGAGGACGAAAAGTTCCAGAAAATCGCCGGGAAACGCCTCGGTAATTATCCGATCCTATTCGGTACCGATGCGGGAAAAACCTTCTCCGATGCCGTCGACATCTCGCCCGAGGTGAAGGCATTCATGACGAAGTTCATCAACAAGAAATTCGACACGAATATCTAACATAGCGGATATATCGAAAAACCGGGCCGGCCCTTTCGAGGGCCGGCCTTTTTCGTTTGGAAAAGAATTTCGAGCGCATAATTTAGCGTATATTATCATAGATCGGATTCACATGATTTATCGGAACCGAATGATGCTTCCGATAAATCATGGTCCGATCTAGGGAGAAAACGAATGAGCAGAATTCCGGTCCTGAAAAGGAACGCCATGGACCCCGATCAGCGGGCCGTTCACGACAAAATCGACGCCGGCAAGGCACCGGTCGGAGCCGGACCGGCCATCGGTTATGCGTATTCCGCCGAATTTTGGCGGCTGCACAACGAAGCGAGCCAATACCTTCTCGGCTGTTCGCTAACGGGAAAACAAGTACGGGTCGTTTCGCTGATGACGGCGCGTCACTGGAAGGCGGCGTATCCTTGGGCGTCGCAGGCCAAACGGGCGATGGCCGCAGGCCTGGCCCCGAAGATCGTCGAGGCGATCAACCAGGGCACGGCCCCCGACTTCGGCGATCCTGACGATGCGGCGGTTTACGCGGTGACGCGCGAACTGCTCGCCGGCGGAACCTTATCCGATAAAGGCTTTGCAACGGCGGAGACCGCGCTCGGCTACAAGCGCCTGGTGGAAATCGTCGGCGCCATCGGCCATTTCTGCACCACCGCGCTGATGGCGAATTTGGTCGGCGATACCATCCCGTCCGATGTACCTTCTCGCCTTAAAATGTAAGTACAGCGATCGACACGGCAATCGACACAGGGATCGATCAGGGAGGAACCGCCATGGCCGACACTATCCTCTATCAGAAGCAAGGCGAAGGAACCCGCATCACGATCAACCGCGCCGACTGCGGCGGGCTCATCAGCAATCCGATGGCGGCCGAGTTGACCGGCATGATCGGCCGGGCGGCGGCAGAATCGAAATACATCGTGCTGAGCAGTGCCGGCGCGGATTTCTGTTTGGGGCGGGATCTCGAAGGCAACAAGGGCGGCAAACCGACCGATGCCCTCGATTACCGGAAGCGCTCGGAAGGGGTGTTCGGCCTTTACGGCGCGTTCCGCCGCGCCGAGGTTCCGGTCGTGTGCGCCGTGCAGGGCCGGGCGCTCGGCTTGGGATGCGCCGTCACGGCGGTGTGCGACATCACCGTCGCGGCCGCAAGCGCAACCTTCGCCCTGCCGGAAATGGCCCATAACATCATGCCGACCATCGCGATGTCCTCGCTGATCGACCGGGTCGGGCGGAAAGGCGCTCTGTATCTGGCGTATTCGACCGAGGAAATCGACGCCGAAACCGCGCTGGCCTACGGCCTCGTCAGCCGCGTGGTGCCCGACGGCCGGCTCGATGCGCAAATCGAGCAGCTCTGCGCCGCGCTCGACCGGGCGCCGAGAGTAGCCGTCATGGCGGTCAAGGAATACCTCACCCACGCGCTGAACATGAGCGTCGAACAGGCGTCCGATTTCGCCCGCAACATGCACGGGGCGGTCAATTCGTCCGCCGCGATGCGGGGCACGTGAGCGGCGAATTCGAGAAAGCGCGAAGCAGGATGGTGCGGGGCGCAAAAAAAGCACCGTGAGGGCATCGCGGCGCTTTTTTCGCTGTACGGCGTTTTACGATCGGCTATTTCCATTTCGCCAGAAATAGCCTCGGCATCCCGTCGGAGGGCGGCTCGAACGCCAAATCGTTCGACACCAGGTAATTCATGGCGAACTTATAAAGCGGAACCCAATAGGCCTGATCGGCAATGCGTTGGAGCGCCTTTTCGTAGTGCGCCGCTTGCGCCTTTTCGTCGTATGTCGATGACGCTTTCGCGATAATATCGAAAAGTTCTTCGTCGTGTTTAACGTAACGCGTGTTCCGTTTGTTGACGCCGCCGAAATAGATCGGAATGCTTTTGCCGACATGGGGAACGCTCGTCGAACCGTTGGTTCGGAACGCCATCATGACCTTATTGTTATTTTCCGATTTCTTCAGTTGCGATCCCTTGACGTAACGCAGCTTCGCTTTCACTCCGACTTTTCTCAGCATGCCGGCCAGCGCTTCCGTGACGAATTTTTCGCGGTAAGCCCACAGCGTCGTCGAAAAGCCGTTCGGATAACCGGCCTCGGCAAGAAGTTTCTTCGCCTTGGCGGGATCGTATTCGTACTTCGTGACGTTTTGCGAGCAACCGAATTGAACCGGGTTGCAGGCGGAATGAATGACCTCGCTGGTGCCCTTGACCAGCGTTTTCACCAGCGCGTCCCGGTCTATGGCGTGATTCAAGGCCTGGCGCACTTTCAGTTTGGTTGTCGGCGCATCCTTACCCGTCGTGCCGGCGGCATCGAGGATGATAAATCCGATACGCATCGAAAATCCTTGGATGTGACGGGCGCGTCCGCTTTTTTGAACGTCCGCGGCAATATCGTGGGGAACGAGAAAAGCCCAGTCGGCATTGCCCGACATGATCTCCGCCGCCTGCACGCCGTAATCCGGCACCGTGCGCATCGTAATCCGTTTGATCGACGGGAACCCCTTGGGGCTGTCTTTTCGGTATTGCTCGAACCGCTCCATGACGATTTTGCCGTTCGGTACGTACTCCTTGACTTTGTACGGACCCAGGCCGTTCAGCGTCAGTTGTTGAGCGTTACGGTTGATGCCGTCTTCTTTGCTGGGATCGTCATAAGTACCTTTCTTGCGAATCCGGCTGTAAACGGCAAGGTCGTACAGCACGAGGGGGTACTCGTGCTTCATGTGAATCCGCAACGCGTACGGCCCCTTGACGACGGCTTTCTTGATCCATCG
>JAVJPD010000411.1:0-1720 GCA_040216475.1 Rhodospirillales bacterium | reverse complement strand
CCGCCGATGTCGCGGCGCAGCTTGTCCCAATAGGCGATCCGCTTGGCGACGTCCTTTTCGAAACCGCGTTCGCCGGGCTCGTAGAAGGTCCGCCGGGGCATTCCGTCGGGAAAATAATTCTGGCCCGAAAACCCTTCCCGGGTATCGTGATCGTAGGCGTAACCGTCGCCGTAGCCAAGATCGCGCATCAAATTCGTCGGCGCGTTGAGAATATGCTTCGGCGGCATCAGCGAGCCCGATTCCTTGGCCGCCCGCATGGCCGCCTTTTCCGCCTTGTAGGCCCGGTTCGACTTCGGCGCCGTCGCCAGATAGATCACGCATTGTACGAGGGCCAGCTCGCCCTCGGGCGAACCGAGGCGCTCATAGGCCTGCCAGGCGTTCAACGTTTGAGTGAGCGCCTGCGGGTCGGCGAGGCCTATGTCCTCGCTGGCAAAGCGCAACAGCCGCCGCGCGATATAATGCGGGTCCTCGCCGCCGACGATCATACGTGCAAACCAGTACAGCGCCGCGTTGACGTCGGAGCCCCGCAAGGCTTTGTGCAGGGCGCTGATGAGGTTGTAATGACTTTCCTGGCTCTTGTCGTAAAGCGGCATGCGCCGCTGCACGGCCTCGGCCAATCCTTGCGTGTCGAGCATCGGCTCGGACGGCAGATCGAACAGCACCTCGGTCATGTTCAGCAGATAGCGCCCGTCGCCGTCGGCCATGGCGCGCAAAGCCGCGCGCGCGTCTGCCGTCAGCGGCAACGACCGCCCGGTTTCCTTTTCGGCCCGGCCCAGCAATTCCTCGAGCGCCGTATCGTCCAGGCGGTTGAGCACCAAAACCTGGCAGCGCGAGAGCAGCGGCGCGTTCAATTCGAACGAGGGGTTTTCCGTCGTCGCGCCGACCAGCACCACGGTGCCGTCCTCGACGTAAGGAAGGAAACTGTCCTGCTGGGAACGGTTGAAGCGGTGGATTTCGTCCACGAACAAAAGCGTTCCCTGCCCCATCTCGCGGCGTTTCCGTGCCGCATCGAAAACCTTGCGCAGATCGGCCACCCCCGAAAACACCGCCGACAGCGGCTCGAAAGCCAGGCTCGTCGTGCTCGCCAACAGCCGGGCAATGGTGGTTTTGCCCGTGCCCGGCGGCCCCCACAAGACGATCGAGGTCAGCTTGCCGGCTTTCACCATGCGCCCGATCGGCCCCTCCGGATCGAGCAGATGATCCTGGCCGACAACGTCGTCGAGGGATCGCGGACGCAACCGGTCCGCCAGCGGATGCGGGGCCTGGGATTCGAACAGTGTGCTCACCGGCCGATCACCACGTTCATCGGCTCGTTGCCGCGAACGAGCCGAATACGCCATTCGTTCACGCGCGCGGCCATGACGCGCGACAACACGGCGACCGTGCGCGTCTTGGTGCCGTTGATCTCCTCGATCATATCGCCGGGCTGAAAAAACCGGCTTGCGGCGCTGCCCCGGCGTATTTTCATGATCACCACGCCCGGGCGGAACCCGGCTAACCCCAATTCGTCGGCCAACGCGGGCGACATATTCGCGACGACCGAGCCCGACAGCGGATGAACCCCCTTCAGTTCCGTCACGTTGCGCGGCGGATCTTCCGGCGGTTGCTGCGCGATAAAGGAAAGCGTCATTTCGCGGCCCTTGCGCAGGATCGTCACCTCGGCCTTCTTGCCCAACACCAGCGTCGCGATCCGGTAATCGAGCGCCTGCGGATCGTTGAC
>JAVJPD010000410.1:0-5452 GCA_040216475.1 Rhodospirillales bacterium | reverse complement strand
AACCTCAACTTCCGAATCAAGAAAAACCGCAAAGCGCACTACATCATGATGAACGTCGATGCCCCGGGCTCGGCCGTTTACGAACTGGAACGCCTTGCTTTTCGACGGTTTGCGTAAACGTATCGGCCAGGCCTTCGGCTTGTTCGACGGTGATGTCGGGGCGTGCGAGAAACACGCTTTCGTAATAAGACATATGACCTCCTTCTGGCTTGTCTCATCCCATTCGGGCATAGCCAAGGCGGTGCGGAAGTCCGCGGGTGCCCTGGCAAGGAGCATGGTGCGGCGCACTATACACAAACCGGGGCGGCGCGCAAGCGCTTGACACCGTGAAAGCGCGGCTTGACAGAGACCGCCGAGACGCTATCACTGGGTTCGTTTTTCCCACCCGGCATCCCCAAAAGGTACCCATGACACGCGCCTTCGTTTTTCCCGGACAAGCCTCCCAGCAGGTCGGCATGGGCCAATCCCTGGCCGAAGCCTTTCCCGTTGCCCGCCAAGTGTTCGAGGAGGTCGACGATACCCTCGATCAGCACCTGACGAAGCTGATGTTCGAGGGGCCGGAAAGCGATCTGATCCTGACCGAGAACGCCCAGCCCGCCATCATGGCCGTGAGCGTCGCAGCCTATCGGGTCCTCAAGAATGAGGCCGGGATCAATTTGCCCGACGTCGCCCGGTTCGTGGCCGGCCATTCCCTGGGGGAGTATTCGGCCCTGGCCGTCGCCGCGACGTTTTCGCTCGCCGACGCCGCGCGGCTGCTGAAGACCCGCGGCCAGGCCATGCAGAAGGCCGTGCCGGTCGGCGAAGGCGCGATGGCGGCGCTGTTGGGGCTAGAACTGGATGACGCGGGGGCGATCGCCGCGGAGGCGGGGGGCATCTGCGTCGTCGCCAACGACAACGCGCCGGGCCAGATCGTGATCAGCGGCGAGACGGAGGCCGTCGAACGGGCCGTCGCCATCGCCGCAGAGCGGGGCGGCAAGCGCAGCATCATGCTGCCGGTGAGCGCGCCGTTCCATTGCCCGATGATGGCGCCGGCCGCCGATACCATGGCCTCGGCATTGGCCGACGTGGTGATGGCGCCGCCGTCGGTGCCGTTGATCGCCAACGTGACCGCATCCACGGTCGAGGGGCCCGACGAAATCCGTAAACTGCTGATCGAGCAGGTGACGGCGCGGGTTCGCTGGCGGGAATCGGTCTTGAAAATGAAGGAAGAAGGAATCGAGACTCTGGTTGAAATCGGCGCGGGCAAGGTGCTTTCGGGCATGACCCGGCGGATCGACCGGGATCTCAAAAGCGCCAACATCGGTGCGCCCGAAGACATCGAGGCTTTCGTCAAAACCCTGTAAGCTGCTACAGCACGGTTAATTCAGAAAGCCAACGAGGGAGAGAGCGGCATGTTCGATCTAACGGGAAAGCGGGCCCTGGTCACGGGCGCCTCGGGCGGCATCGGCGGCGCCATCGCGCGGGCCCTGCACGGCCAAGGCGCGCAGGTCGTCATCAGCGGCACGCGACACGACGCGCTCGATGCCTTGGCCGGCGAATTGAAGGACCGGGTCGCGGCGATCAGCGCGAACCTATCGCAGCCGGAAGAGCCGCAACGGTTGGCCGAAGAAGCGGAAAAGGCGTTCGGCGGAGTCGATATTCTCGTGAACAACGCCGGACTGACCCGGGACACGCTGGCGATGCGCATGAAGGACGAGGATTGGCAGCAGGTTCTGGACGTGAATCTAACGGCGACGTTTCGCCTCACGCGGGCGTGCCTGCGCGGCATGATGAAGGCGCGCTGGGGGCGAATCATTTCCATTTCTTCCGTCGTCGGGGTGACGGGCAATCCAGGACAGGCGAATTACGCGGCGTCGAAAGCCGGGATGATCGGCATGAGCAAGGCACTGGCGCACGAAGTTTCCTCGCGCGGCATTACCGTGAATTGCGTCGCGCCGGGCTTTATCGTTACCGCAATGACGGACGGTTTATCCGATGAGCAAAAAGAACGCCTTTTAAGCGGCATCCCGTGCGGGCGCCTCGGCACCGTCGAGGACGTGTCCGGCGCGGTGGTGTATTTGGCCAGCGAAGAGGCCGGTTACGTGAGCGGACAAACCCTCCACGTAAACGGCGGAATGGCAATGATTTAAAGGGGTTTTGGCCCCTTTCAAGAGCCTAGCCAATGCCAAAAAAGTGTGTTAGGAAGCGACACCATCCCGGTTCTTTATTCAGTTTGGAACCAACGGTTTTATCCGATCAGGTGAGCCCATTATCATTAAGTCAAATCGGAGAAATTAGAATATGAG
This sequence comes from Rhodospirillales bacterium, assembly GCA_040216475.1. Lineage (GTDB taxonomy): Bacteria > Pseudomonadota > Alphaproteobacteria > Rhodospirillales > CALINB01 > CALINB01. Next base: position 3,167 of record JAVJPD010000410.1, on the reverse strand, counting down.
TGATGTCGCCGAACGTGTAAAAAAGATTGTCGTGGAGCACTTGGGTGTAGACGACGCTAAGGTTGTTGATAACGCCAGTTTTATTGATGATTTGGGTGCCGACAGTCTCGACACGGTTGAGCTCGTGATGGCTTTTGAAGAAGAATTTGGTTGCGAAATTCCCGACGACGCGGCCGAGAAAATTCTCACCGTCAAGGATGCAATCGATTTCATTCAATCGCAGGCATCATAACAACTGCGGCTTTTGTAGAGCGGTGGCGCAGCTTTACAGGGCGTTGCGCCCGTTTTTCTGTCTAACACATAGTAAACGGATGTACGGATGAGGCGCGTCGTCATCACGGGTTTGGGCCTCGTGACCTCCCTCGGGTGCGGCGCGGAGCATAACTGGAAACGCCTGCTGAACGGCGAGTCCGGTATCCGGGCAATCGAATCGTTTGATACGTCGGAACTGCCGGCAAAAATCGCCGGCGAGGTGCCGCAGGGCGATACCGCTTCCGGTTTGTTCAATGCCGACGATTGGGTGGCGCCGAAGGATCAGCGCCGGATGGATAAATTTATCCTATTCGGCCTGGCCGCGGCCGAGCAGGCGATCGCGGATTCCGGTTGGGCGCCGGAAGACGACGAGGAGCGTTGCCGCACCGGTGTCATGATCGGCTCGGGCATCGGCGGCCTGCCGGAGATCGCCAAGAACGCGGTCATGGCGCATCAGGGCAAGGCGCGGCGGATCAGTCCGTTCTTCATACCGGCGAGCTTGATCAACCTGGTTTCGGGTCACGTATCGATCCGCCATCAATTCAAAGGGCCGAACCATGCCGTGGTGACGGCCTGCTCGACCGGCGCGCATGCCATCGGCGATGCGGCGCGGTTGATTTTGTGGGACGACGCCGACGTCATGGTCGCCGGCGGCGCCGAAGCGGCGATCTGCGAGTTGGGCGTTGCCGGTTTTTCCCAGGCTAAGGCGCTGTCGACCGGATTCAACGATAGGCCGCAAAGCGCCTCGCGGCCTTGGGACAAGGACCGCGACGGCTTCGTGATGGGCGACGGCGCCGGCGTTTTGGTGCTCGAAGAGCTCGAACACGCCAAGAAACGCGGCGCCAAGATTTACGCCGAGGTCGTCGGATACGGCCTTTCGGGCGATGCCCATCACATCACCGCGCCGGCTCCGGACGGCAACGGCGCCTCCCGATGCATGACCATGGCGCTGAAACGGGCCGGCCTCAATCCGGAGGATATCGATTACATCAATGCCCACGGTACCTCGACGCCGCTCGGCGACGAGATCGAGCACGGCGCGGTCAAGCGGGTGTTCGGCGCCGCCGCCTATAAGCTGTCGATGTCCTCGACCAAGTCGGCGATCGGCCATCTGCTGGGGGCGGCCGGCGCGGCCGAGGCGATCTTCTCGGTGTTGGCGATCCGCGACAGCATCGTGCCGCCGACGCTGAACCTCGACAATCCCTCCGAAAGCTGCGATCTCGATCTGGTGCCCCATCAGGCGAAGCAGCGCCCGATCCGCGCGGCGCTGTCGAATTCGTTCGGCTTCGGCGGTACCAACGCGTCCCTCATCTTCAAGGCCTTCGCTTGACGGTCCGTCGGAACGTTCTCCGGTTCTTTTCACTCGCTCTCGTCCTGGGTTTCGCCGTCGCGGCCGGTGTTTTCGCGTGGGGATACAGCCAATTCGTGCAGCCGGGGCCCTTACGGGCCGACACGACGGTGATCGTGCCGCGCGGCACCGGCGTGGAAGGAATCGCGCGGGCGCTGCATGAGGCGGGCGTGATCGAAAGCCCGTTGATTTTTCGGGTCGGCGTGCGCGTGAAGCGACTCAGTAAGGAGTTGAAGGCGGGCGAGTTCCTGTTCAAGGCGGGAATCAGTCCGCTTGGCGCCGCCTTGCATCTGAAAAGCGGCAAGACGGTCCTCCGCCGCGTCACCATTCCGGAGGGGCTCACGTCGCGGGAGATCGTGATGCTGCTCAATCGCGTCGACGGACTCATGGGCAGTACGGTCGAGGCCGGACCGGTGGCGGAGGGAACGGTGTTGCCCGAGACGTATCATTTCTCCTATGGCGACAGCCGCGCATCGATCATCCGCTGGATGCGCCAGGACATGGCGAAAACGCTGCAAACGCTTTGGGCGTCGCGGGCGAAAGCGCTTCCGATTCAAACGCCCCGGGAAGCGGTGATCCTGGCGTCGATCGTCGAAAAGGAAACCGCCGTTCCCGAAGAACGCGCCCGCATCGCCGGCGTCTTCGTGAACCGTTTGAATAAGGGCATGCGTCTGCAATCGGACCCGACCGTGGCCTACGCCATGGCCGGCGGCAACGGTCCGCTGGAGCGACCCTTGACGCGCGCCGATCTCGATTTCGCCTCGCCCTACAATACCTATCTAAACGGTGGCCTGCCGCCGGGGCCGATCTGCAATCCGGGTCGTGCCGCCCTCGAAGCGGTGATGCGCCCGGTGCAAACGGATGAATTGTATTTCGTCGCCGACGGGACCGGCGGGCATGTGTTCGCGCGTACCCTGAAGGAGCATAACCGCAACGTCGCGCGCTGGCGCCGAATCAGCAGGGACCGCAACCGCAACAAGCCTGAAAACGGCAAATAACTCAGTCAATAATGTATGGCGCCCGTTCCCGGCTTTTGCCTGCGGGTGCGGCTTGTTGTCGGCGGGCCCCGGGGCTATAACGGTTGCGCGACACGATAACGGGACCACAAGAGAGTCACTCAGGGACGATGACCGTAACCAGCATGACCGGATTTGCCCGCCACGAGGGGCGCAACGATGCCTGTACGTGGACGTGGGAAATCAAAAGCGTGAACGGCAAGGGGCGGGATGCCCGGTGCCGCCTTCCGATCGGCTTCGAAAGCCTGGAGACGAAAATCCGCGATTTGATCGCGGCGAAATTCCGGCGGGGTAATTTTTCGGTCAACCTGACGCTCCAATGGACCCAAAGCATCACCGGTTATCGTATCAATGCCGACCTGCTCGAACAGATCGTCGCCTTGATGCCCGAAATCGAAAAAAGGATGCCCGAGGTCGGCCCGCCGCGGATCGACGGCCTTTTGAATTTGCGCGGCGTGGTCGAACCCGTCGAAGATCGAAAAACGGCGGAGTCGTTCGAAGGGCTTGAGGAAAGTTTGCTCGATGACCTGGACGTCACGCTGAACGCGCTG
>JAVJPD010000409.1:0-3761 GCA_040216475.1 Rhodospirillales bacterium | reverse complement strand
TGAAAGACCACGCCCCAATAGGTGTGCAGCCGGTCGCGTTCGCCGGGATCTATGCCGGCCAGATCGACCAGCGGCGCGTCGGCAAGCGCATGATCGGCGACGCAAACCGTGCCTGAATCCGGCTCCAGTTGTCCCAGGATGTGATTGAGCAGAACCGTCTTGCCGCAGCCCGAGCCGCCGACGATGGCGACGATCTCGCCGCTTGCGATTTCGAGATCGATTCCGCCAAGAACCGTATGCCCATCGAAAGCCTTGCAGACGCCGACCAGACTGATTTCGATGGGGGCCCGCAACGGTATCGCCTACGCCTCGCTTAAATCTTGCCGGGATCGAGCGGCTTATAGTCCTCGACGCCGAAACGGGTCCGCCACACGACATCCTTATAGACATGCCGAATGCAGATCGGCAGCAGATGCGGGCGGCCCCAATCCTTATACCGCCAATCCTCGAACTCGGCCTCGAGTTGATCTTCCGAGCCGCCGTTCTTGACCAGTTCCGTAACACGATCGCGCATGGAAATCGTGTAGTGTTTGTAGGTCTCGATGGATTCCTTGTTCACGCCCTTGATCGGCGCACCGTGACCGGGCACGACGGTTTCGCACGGGATCGTCAGCATCTTGTCCAGGATCGCGATCATCTGTTCGACGTCGGTCGTTTTCATCCGCCCATGCACGCCCGCGAACACCAAATCGCCGGTGAACAAAACGCCGCGTTCCGGAAAGTGGACGACCATGTCGCCCGGGCAATGGCCGTGGCCCATGTGAATGAGATCGATTTTCTCACCGGCGATTTTGAGCGATGCCGTATCGTGCACACCGATGTGCGGGATGAAGTCGGCGGGATTCGTAATTTCATGCGCCATTGCCGGGTTGCGTTTCCGGAGATCGTTCACCCATCCTTCCTGCTGCATTTTGGTCTCGATCCGCGCACGACACGTTTCCGATGCGAGGATCGTCGCCCCGTCGCGCCGGAAAAGATGATTTAACGAAAAATGGTCGCCGTCGTCGTGCGTGTTAATGGCAATGCAAACGGGCTTCGTCGCGACTTTCTTATAGGCGTTCATGTAGCCGTCATAAGTTTTGACATGCGAATCGATGGAGATCGTGCCGTCGCCGGTCGTGACGATGCCGTTGTTGGAGTCCCCTTCCGGTCCGACATAGACGTGAACCCCGTCCGCCACCGTCTCGAGGCCGCCGTTTTCGAATGTCGCCGCCATAGTTCCTCCCCGATTTATGATGCGTTTTGCATTTACCGCATCATAGATCATTAAGCGGCCTGTTCAATATCAAGGGGTTAAACGAAAAAACACAAAAAATTGCGAAAATAAATGATTTTGCAAATTTTGTTGCAAAACCGGCCCCAGGGGTCGTACGCTTGAAACATCGGGAATAGGGGTTCTCGCATGTCTCTTCGCGACGTCATCGAAAATTTTGATGGGCGCCTCACGGCGGCGGACCGCCGCGTCGTACAGACCCTGCTGACCAACCCGACCGAATGCGCGTTTCTCTCGGTCGGCAATCTCGCCGTAAAAGCCAACGTCCACACCACGACGGCCGTGCGTTTCGCGCAAAAACTCGGATTCGCCGGATACCCGGAACTGCGCGCCACCCTACAAAACGAAGTGATGCAGGAAACCGGGGCCGCCGAACGGCGCCGCCGGCGTTTATCCGACGTCGGCCAAAGCGACATCGTGGCCGACCTCGTCGGCCGGGAGGTCGAGACCCTGAACCGGCTGCCGGCGCAGACCGATCAGCGCCAACTGCGCGCCGGCGCCGAAGCCCTGATGAAGGCACGCCAAATCTATCTGTTCGGCCTCGGCCATTCGCGATCCCTGGTTGGCCTGTTCGCCGGCCATCTGCGCCGCCACGGCCTGATCGTGACGACCCTGACCCACCCCGACCGCGACACCGCCGAGCGGTTGAATTCGATTTCGCCCCAGGACGTCGTGCTGGCGTTTTCGGTGCGGGTCGTCGCCCGCGGCCTGAAAGCCCTGCTGTCGCTTGCCAAGGACGCCGGCGCGAAATCGATTCTCATTAGCGACGACATCGGCCCCCTGGTGCGGCCCAATCCGGATTTCCTGCTGGCCGCCTCGCGCGGCGGGCACGGCACCGAGTCGCAATCCATGACGGTGCCGATGGCAATCGGCAACGCGCTGATCCTGATGCTGTCCAGCCTCGATGAAGAGCGCACCATGACGGCGCTGGACCGGTGCGATCGCCTGATCAAGACATTCGACTCCACAACAGAAACCGAAACCGGAGGTGACCCATGGGTATGACAGCGGTGGAGAAAATTCTCGCCCGCGCCAGCGGCATGGACGTCGTCAAGCCGGACGATATTATTTTTCCCAACCCGGACATGGTCATCATTCACGACGGCTTGGTCGCCGCCGCGAAAGAGGAAATGGACGAACTCGAGATCAAGGAGGTCTTCGATCCGGATCGTGTCTATTTCGTCACCGACCACGACGTGATCTACACCAACCCGCGCGCCGTCGAGCGCGGCTTCAAGAACCGTATCGCCGCCAAGGAATGGGGCATCAAGAATTTCTACGACGCCGGCAAGGGCGGCCACGGCCACATATTTCCGCTGCAACGCGGCATTGTCGTGCCCGGCATGTTCATCTTCGACAACGACCGGCACTGCACCAACGTCGGCGGCGCCGGCGCGGTCGCGTTTCGCATCGGCCACGAGGTCTCGACGGTGCTGTCGACCGGCACGATGTGGACCCAGGTGCCGAAGACGATCAAGCTCTCGTTCAAAGGCAAATTGCAACCGGGCGTTTATGCCCGCGACGTCGGCTTCGTGATCGCGTCGGGCTTCAAGAAGAACGGTTTCTTCGGCGCCAGCATCGATTATCGGGTGTTGGAATTGGCCGGCGAGCTCGATCAGTTCTCGCTCGACCAGCGGGTCGCGCTGGCCAGTTCGCCGACGGAAATGCGCGCGATTAGCATTTATTCCCCACCGTCCGAGGCCGTCATTAAATATTACGAAGAGCACGCACAACGCCCGTTCGAAGCGGTCTATTCCGATCCCGACGCGGAATACGAAGCCGAACTCGAACTCGACATCGGCGCCCTCGAACCGCAAGTCGCGCTGATGGGCGGCCCGCACAACGCGGCGCCGCTCAAGGATGTCGCCGGCAAGCGCATCGATCATGCCTTCATCGGCTCGTGCGGTTCGGGCATGTGGGAAGATCTCGAGATCGCCGCCGCCGCCCTTAAGGGCAACAAGGTCGCCGACGGCGTGCGCTTGTTCATCGTGCCCGGCACCGAGGATTACACCAAGCGCCTGCAGTCGACAGGCATGATGGGAATTTTCCTCGACGCCGGCGCTTTCGTTCTGCCGGCCAGTTGCGGCATGTGCGCCAGCGGCAGGATGGGCCCGACCTACGCCGGCGAAGTCTCGATATCCACCGCGGCCGGCAATCAAGCGGGGCGGTTCGGCGGCGATATGGACAGCGAACTGCTGCTCGGCTCACCGGCGACCGTCGCGGCATCCGCCGTCCGGGGCGAGATCACCGATCCGCGCACCTTCGATTCCATCGTTCAATTCGGCCAAGGGAGCTAACCATGAGCGCACAGGACTGGCACTTCCGCGGCCGCTGTTTCAAATTCGGCGACGATATCCCGCACGCCCATAAGGTCATTCCCCATTGGGCGATCATGGGACGGCATTTCGATCCCGACGAATTGATCCCGCATCTGTTCGAGGGCCTTCGCCCCGGTTTCCACAAGGAAACCAAGCCGGGCGACATCATC
>JAVJPD010000408.1:0-9009 GCA_040216475.1 Rhodospirillales bacterium | reverse complement strand
CTTCCGATCTGCCGCCGCCCGGTAACCCGTTTCCCCGAACAATCCGGCTGATTTCCGGGCCTTTTCCGGCTCACGGAAATTTTACTGTACTTTTTATATTAAAATTGCATATAAATATAATTGTAAATACGCTCTCATGGGACCGACGGAGTAAATCGCCGGCCCCGCTTTAGGAGGAACGGGAGATGAAAGTTCAGCACGCTACCGCCACCAAGACGACCGGTTTCATCGCCGCGGCGTTCGCGATTTTCGCTCTCGCGTCGATGTCCCTGTTCGCTGCCGGCCCGGCGCACGCCGACGGCTACAAGCATCACGGCAAACACCACGGACACTACAAAGGACACCGCAACTACAAAGGCAAGAGCAAGACCGTGGTGATTCTGAGATCGAACGGATACACGTCGTTCAGCCATCCCGCCTACCCGTACCGGCGCCACTACTTCGTCACGGACCGACCCGTGTGCCGGGTGGTCAGCAAGATCGACTACTGGTACGGACGCCGGGCCGAGATCGGCGGCACCGCCTGCCCCGATGCGTACGGCAACCTCGCCGTCGTTCAAGGCAGCCACTATCTGATCCGCTATCTGTTCTGACGAACGACGGAACCGGCCGGACACGGTGTCCGACCCAGCGGGGCGCTAGAGCCGATTCATATGATTTATCCCCCTCCCCGCAGAAGGGCCTGATCTCGAAACGAGGCCAGGCCCTTGTTTGCGCGAGACGGCGCGATGCCCGTATGATGAGCGCATGAACGCCCAAACCGATACGCAACGATTGCGCAAACGCTCGGTCATGATCGCGGGGCACGCGTCCAGCGTCAGCCTCGAGGACGCGTTTTGGCAAGAGCTGACGAGGATCGCCGAGGCGCGGGACACCTCGCTGAACCAGTTGATCACCGAAATCGATCAAACCCGGCAAGGCAACCTGTCGAGCGCGATCCGGGTGTTCGTTCTGGAGAATAAACGCACCGAAAACGAATAACCGAACCGAAACCCGTTCAGCGTATCTTGAACAAATCCTTCAGGATATCCTCGGGCCGGACTTTCTTCTGTTGCTGTTGCTGTTGCTGTTGCTGGGGGGCCTGTTCTTGCTGCTGTTGTTGTTGCTGTTGCGGCACGACCCCCGGGAACACCTGTTCGAGCAATTTGCCGACGCCGGGCTTCTTCTTGATCATCTTTTCCAAGCCCGGTACCGGCAGGCCGCCTTTCAGCTTCGAGGTATCGAGCTTGACGTTCGGCGCATCGAGCCGACCGTAAACGCGAAACGGCAGCACGGTCGAAACGTTCGCTTTCTTGGTCAGAAGCTGCGTCAGCAGGTTTTGCGACAGATCGACCTTGCCGTTCACGTCGATCGACCACTTCGGCAAATCGACGGTGCCGGTCGCCTCGCCGTTGCCGACGCCTGCGAGTAGCTTGAAATCCTGCGAGCGGGCGACGCCCTGCTCGATGGTAAAGGAACCGGTGATATCCGCGAGCCCGCCCTTGCCGCTCCGGGAGGCCGACAACTGGCCGCCGAGTTGGTTCAGCCCGGTGACGAGGCCGAGAACCGAGGCCAATGCCGAGCCGGTGCCGCCCGAGCGGACATCCAGCCCCTCGAGCACCAGGCTGCCCTTGCCGGCCAAGCGCGAAACCATTTGCGCGACGCTTGTGCCGCTGGTGTTGACGTTGAGATCGAGATTGGCCTTGCCGCTGGAGAGCGCTTTTTCGTATTGGCTGATATCGGCGTTCTTTACCGTCAACGCGGCCGCCGCCTTGACGGATTTGGCCGCATTCACCGTAATGTCGCCCTGCAACGGCCCGCCGTATAATGCGCCCGTCAGCCGTTGGGTCTTCAAGACACCGGCGGCAAGCGTCATCGCGATATCGGCATTATCAAGGCGCAGCTTATCGAAGGTCACGGACGGCGCCTTCAAGGCGATATCGCCGTCGAAGGCCTGCAGGCCGCTGAGATCGATCGGCTCGGACGACCACCGCTCGCCGCCCGCCTTCTTCGCCGCGTAGCGCAGCAACGCCCGCGACCGTTCGGCGGGGCCGGCCCCGGGCCAGGCCGCACGGTGCAAAAGGGCGGGCCGCGATTTTTCCCGAGCGAACCGCGTGTCGATCGCCGCCCGGCGCCCCGCCGGCAGAAACGGATCGACGGTCAAGGGACCGCTGTTCAGGTTCAGCGAAATCTTGGGACGTGCGCCCTTGAGATCGACCGCGGCGGTGCCGCCGATCGACGTTTCGCCGATGGTCACTTTCAAATCCTGCATCGTCAACGCGCCGGTATCGCCCTTGACCAAGGCCGAGGCCTCCAAGGCCCCAAGGCGGCCGCTCGGCCGGTAGCCGATTTTCAAGGTGCGCAGCAAGCGGGCGATGTTCGCGTGTTTCGCCTTCAGGGCCAGATCGATCCCGCCGATCACCGGCAGGGCGGAAACGGTGCCCTTCGCCGTCACGTCGGCGCCGGCCGCTTGCACGCGGGCATCGATCTTGGGCTTGAGCATCGAACCGTTGGCGTTGCCCGTCACGACGACCTTGCCGAGCGACTTCACGGCATCGGGCGCTTCGAGCCCCAGCGCCTCGAACAAACGGTCGGCGGCGGCGGCGCTGAAGGTCAGGTTGAGGTTTTTAAGGTTCGCCAAGCCGACCAGCTTTTCGATTTTGCCGGTGACGTTGACGGCGGCACCGGCGAACGCGCCGACGCTGGCGCGGCGGATTTCAAGCGTGTTGTTGAACAGCGTGCCGTCGAACACGATGTCCTTCACCGGCGTCTTGCGATAGACCAGCGAACGCACGTGGGTTTTCATGTTGGCGTCGAAGGATTTGAGGAATTCGAGCGCGGCCAGCGGCGACATCGCTTCGCTGCCGGCCCCCGCAGCGTTCTTGGCCGGGCTTTCGGCTTGCGGTTTCGACGCCGCCGGCTTGGCCGTCTGCGCCGCGGCCGGCGGCGTCTTCGCCGCCTTGGGCTGCGGTACCGGGGATGACGGCAGATACGCGTCCAGATTCAAACGGTCGAGCACGAAGTTCGCGCCGAAGGCGAGCGGATCGCGCAAGGCGACCGTCACGGCACCGGTCAGGCGCGAACTGTCGAACTGCAGATCGAGGCCGGTGACGTCGACCTTTTGCGGGGTTGCCGCGAACTTGCCGGCCAGGGTCACGCGGCGCAGGCGGCCCGAAGGCAGATCCGGCAAGGCCACGCCCAGCCATTGCGCGGCGCGGCGCAGGTCGCTGGCGGCGGCCTCGATCTGTCCCTCGAAACGGGGTGTGCCGCTTTTTGCGCTCAGATACCCGAACAGCGCCACGTCGGTCGTGCCGGGCAATTGGGCCGACACCTGACTGACGGTTACCTCGCCGTTGTTAAGCTCGATGTTCGCTTTTGCCTGATGAATGATACCGCCCCGGTAGATCACGGCGTCCATCGTCAGGTTCAAGGATGCGTTGACGTCGGCCGGGATCGCAAAGGCCGCTTTTGTCGCTTTGGCCGCTTTGGCCGCATTTGCCGTTTTCGGCTCGGCCGCGTGTGCCGGGCCGAAGAGATGCCACGATTGCTTCGTGTGCTTTTTCTTCGGCCCCGGTTTGACCGCGGGCAAGGCCAGCCATTTATCGAGATCGACGCGGTTGCCCTTCAGCACGGCCGTGATGCTCGGCGTTTTCGTTTTCGCATCCGGCGCGACGTTGATCGTTCCCGTCAGTTGCGCCTCGCCGAGACCGATTTTCAGCGCGGATACGGACGAAACCTGTGCGGACGCCACGACATCGCCCTCGAGGCGAAACGGCTGGCCCAAAAATCCCGGCAACGGCTCCTTCGATGCCAAGGCATGCACGACCCGAGCCAAGCTTTTTCCTTTACCCTCGATCTTCGCTTTCAATTGCGGCGCCTCGGACAGGTTCACCAGCGCGCCGGTAGCCTGCACCTTGGCCTCGGTTCCCGCCAGTTGCAGATTGGCGTTGAGCGACGCGGTCCGGCCCTCGATGATTTTCCCGAGCGACGCGTCGATCTTAAGCGGAACGCCGCGCGCGCGCAGGGACCCCGACAACTCGAAGGGACCGAGCGTCGAGCCGGCGGCGACGCGGGCGTTTATCTTCTCGATCCGCTCCGTTTGCCCTTTCCGGCGATCGCGGTAAACGACGGTGCCGTTATCAATGATGAAATTATCGAGACTTAACGCCGAGACAGAGGATGCCGGCTTTTGCGCGCCGGTTTGCATACTAGCCTGGCCGCCGGGTTGCGCGCCGGCCTGGCCGCCGGCAGACGCGCCGCCGGGCGCTCCCGGCGCCGGCTTGGGCTGGACGGTATCGCTGTCCGGCGTTTGAAATTCCCAGTTCTTCTTTCCGTCGGCCAGGACTTCGAGCGAAATCACCGGCTCGATCAGTTTGACCGTTTCGAACTGAAGCCGGCCGCGCAACAGCGGCTGAACGGCGATGCGGACCTCGACCGATTTCAACGTCGCCATCTCGGCGTCCGCCGCGCCCTTGGCGTTAGAGAACCGGACCCGGTTGGCGACCAGCGCCGGCGCCGGCAGGATCGCGATCCGGATATCCCCGTCGATCGACAGATCCCGCCCCGTCGCCTTTTTGGCCTGGGCGGCGATTTCCGGCTTGTAATCATTCCAGTTGATGAAACTCGGGACGATCAGGACGGCGCCGATCAGGGCGGCCAGGACAACGCCTATACCGATAAAGAGTTTTTTCACGGAATGTCGCTCCGTCGCTTTTTTGTCATCGCGTTTTTGATCGTCTTGGGAAGCAGTGCCGTTTCTTCGAGGCCGGGCTGCTGAAGCGGATACTAGTCATAGATGGGCACGCGATCAAACGCTGTCTACCGGTCTTTTCCTCAAATTTCCGCTACAACGCTTAGCGTATATCGAACCGGGATACCTTAGTGTTGGGGATAACGGCGCAATAGTTTGACCGCCGCCAAGGGCGCCAAAATGCAACTTAACGCGGAAACGAGCACCATTGCGGCAAATATCTCTGCGGGAACCGCCCAATCGCCGAGGCTGCGCCCTTCCTGCATGACGACCAGGGCGATCTCGGCGCGCGGCACCATACTGATGCCGATCGCCGCGGCACCGGCGATGCCGGTGCCGAGCAATGCCGGCACGCCGGCACCGATGACCTTGCCGGCCACCGCCACAATAAAGAGAACGCCACCGAGCACGGAAGCCGCCGCCAGGGACGACGGATCGATTTTAAGGCCGATGCCGATGAAGAAGAACGGCATGAAGAAATCATAGAGCGGCAGGAACAGCGTTTCCAGATGCACCACGCTCGGATCGCGGCTGAACACCAAACCGGCGAACAACGCACCGATGGCCAACGGAAAGCCCATGAAGCCCGCGATGGCGGCAATCGCAATGCCGGTGCCGAGCACGAACAAGATCGGATCGGGCGCATCCGCGTTCTTGATGAACTGCGTGATCATGTCTTCGCCGTAACGCGCGAAGAGAAGACAAAAAGCACCGAACAAGACGGCCTTACCGATAAACAGGGCGCCGCTTTCGAGCACCAACGACGTCAGCGCCGAATTGTTGCCCGTGTGCAAGGCCGGGGCCAAGGCCAGCAGCAACGCCATCAAGGCGATGCCGGAAACGTCGTCGAGCGCCGCGACGTCGACCAGCAACTCGCCGTTGGCCGAGTTCAACATACCGGCCTCCTGCCAGATGGCGACCGAGACGGCGATGCTGGTGGCGGTCAGGGCCGTCGCGACGAACAAGCTCGGGATCAAGGCGACGCCCAACAACGAATACGCGACGAAGAACCCGGGCACGCCGCTCAAGACCACGTTACCGATCCAAATCGGCAAGGCGCGCGGCAGCTTGTCGACCAGCCCGTGCAGATTGCTTTCCAGGCCGACCCGAAACAAAAGGACAATGATCCCGATATCGGCCAGGAATTCGAAAATCGAGGTGCCGTGCTCGCCGAAAATGTGCCATTTGTCGTCGGCGAGCCGGAGCACGAACCCGAGCGCCAGAAAACCGACCAAGGCGGGAATGTTCGTGCGCGCGAACCAGGCACGCAACAGGATCGATAAAATGATCAGGCAGCCGACGAGCAGCGCCAAGAACGGGACGGAATCGATATAATCGTTCATGCCGTTTCGCCCAGACGGCGCGGTTTCGGCCCGCCGGTTGCCCAATCCAGCAACTCGGCCGTGTGCACGACGGGAATATCCAAGGCGCCTTCGAGCTGCATCATGCAGCCGATATTGCCGGTCGCCACGACATCGGTTTGCGTATCCATCAACCGTTGCGCTTTTCTGTCGCGCAATCGCGCGGCGATCCCGGGTTGAAGCAGGTTATAGGCGCCGGCCGAGCCGCAGCACAAATGCCCTTCCGAAGGCTCGGCCACCGTAAAGCCGGCCTGCTCCAGCAAACGTTTCGGTTGCATCGTGATTTTCTGGCCGTGCTGCATCGAGCAGGCCGAATGATAAGCGACCGCGGGCGACTCTTCGATCACGCGCGGACGGAGTCCGATGTCATCCATGATCTCGGTGATATCCCTGGCGCGCCCGGCGATCTTCGCGGCGCGGGAGGAAAATATATAATCGCCGCGAAACAGCGTCTCGTAATCCTTGAGCATGGTACCGCACCCGGACGCGTTCACGACGATCGCGTCGAAACCGTCCGCGCCGGCGGCCTTTTCCCACGCCATGATATTGCCTTCCGCTCGAAGGCGCGCGGCATCCTCGCGGCCCATGTGATGATCGAGCGCGCCGCAGCAGCCGATCCCCTCCGCGATCACGACCTCACAGCCGTGGCGCGTCAGCAGGCGGATCGTCGCTTCGTTGATGTCGGGTTTCAGCACCGATTGAACGCAGCCCGCGAGCAACGCGACCCGTTTCACGCGCTCCCCCTCGGCGGGAAAGACCTGCGGACGGTCCATCGCCGAGGGCGACGCGAGGCGGCGGGGCGTCAGGCCCAACATGGTCCTCACGGATCGCGGAAACAGAAAGCGCACGGGCCGCGCGATCCAAGCGGCGATCAGCGACCAGCGGAACACACCGGGATTCGGCAACACCGCCGCGATGAACGCCCGCCTCATCCGATCGAACAACGGCCGGGTGTGGGTTTTCTCGATTCGCCCGCGCGCTTCGTCGATCAGGTGCATGTAATCGACGCCTGACGGGCACGTGGTCATGCACGACAGGCACGACAAACACCGGTCGATATGCTTGACCACCTTGCCGGTCGCCGGCTTGTCGTGTTCAAGCATGTCCTTGATAAGATAAATCCGCCCGCGCGGGCTGTCGAGCTCGTCGCCCAACAGCACGTAGGTCGGGCACGTCGAGAGGCAAAAGCCGCAATGCACGCAACTGCGCAAAATCCGATTCATCTCGTGAAGATGCGGATCGGACATTTGCGCGGGCGTGAAAAACGTCTGCATGGTTACACCCCCGCCGTCATGCGGCCCGGATTGAGCGCGCCCTTCGGATCAAACGCCTGCTTGATGCGCTGTGTCAACGCCGCCAGCGGCGCCGGTTGCGGTTGAAACACGGGAACGTGCAACCGCACGGCGTCGTCGGCACGCATCAGGGTTGCGTGAGCATCCTTCGGCAACGCGGCGCGCACGAGACCGCTTGCCGCGTCGGCCCGGGGTGGAATCGCAAGCCAGATCAAGCCGCCGCCCCAATCGTAATATGCCTCGCCGCCGAGGCCGTCCAGGACGCGCGCGACGACACCGGCGCCCGCCGACGGCGGCGCCGAAAGTTTCCAAAGCTGCGTCTCGCGGCGGGTTTCATCGGCAAAAAAAGATGCGTCGCGGATTTCCCGCCACAGGGTCGCCGAATTCGTGCCGTGCAGTTCCTCGATCTCGCCGAACGGGCGCAAAAGTGTCTTCAAGGACTCGCAGCGCGCGGCGACCGACGGCGCCACGCCCTCGATGCGGATCGCGGTCACCGCGTTGCCCGCGCCGGATACGCATGCAACCGCCGAACGCGCAGCGAGAGAGCCGGGCAGGTGCGCGGCACCGGAGACCTCGTACGGGCTTTGCAGCGCCGCCGTCATGGCTTCAACCCCGCGCGCGTCATCGGTGCCCGCCACCAGAACCGTGCGCGTCTTTTCGGGCACGGGCAGAACCTTGAGCGACACGTCCGTCATTACCGCGAGCGTACCGAAGGAGCCCGCCATCAGCTTCGAGAGATCGAAGCCGGTCACGTTCTTGACCACCCGGCCGCCGGATTTGAATACTTCGCCGCGCCCGGAGACGGCATGAAACCCGAGCAGATGATCGCGCGCCGCGCCCGCCTTGATGCGGCGCGGTCCCGACAGGTTGCACGCCAGCACGCCGCCGAGCGTGCCGCCGAGCGTGTGCCCGTAAATCCCCGACAGGTTCGCGGGCTCGAACGCGAGATGCTGATTGTTCGCCGCCAGCGCCGCCTCGATCTCGGCCATCGGCGTCGCCGCGCCGGCCGTCAACACCAGTTCCTCGGGCTGATAGAGCGTGATGCCGGAAAACCCGGTCAGATCGAGGGTATAGGCCAACTCGATCGGACGGCCGAAGCCTTGCTTGCTGCCCGCGCCCCGCACCTTGAAGGCGAGATGCCCCTCATGCGCCCACGCGATCGCATCGCAAATTTGTTTTTCGGATTCAGGCTTGAACGTGTTCGGCATTTAGAATCGGGGGATATCCGGGAAACGTTGCTGGCCGCGATGAACGTGCACGCGCCCCAACTCGGCGCAGCGGTGCAGCGTCGGGTACACCTTGCCGGGGTTCAGCAACTGGCGGGGGTCGAACGCGCACTTGACCCGCTGCTGCTGCTTCATGTCGTCCTCGGTGAACATCGTCCCCATGACGTCGCGCTTTTCGACGCCGACGCCGTGCTCGCCGGTCAGCACGCCGCCGACCTCGACGCATAGCTTGAGAATTTCGGTGCCGAACGCTTCCGCCGTTTCGGTTTCGCCCGGCTTGTTGGCATCGAACAAAATTAAGGGGTGAAGGTTACCGTCGCCGGCATGAAACACGTTGGCGACCTTGAGGCCGTATTTCTTCTCCATGTCCTGCACGCGCTTGAGCACCTCGGCCAGCTTGC
>JAVJPD010000407.1:0-1889 GCA_040216475.1 Rhodospirillales bacterium | reverse complement strand
CAGGCGAACGGCTTGAAGCCTTCGGTCGCCAAGCCGGCGGCGAAAGTCACCGCATGCTGTTCGGCGATGCCGACGTCGAACGAACGGTCGGGAAATTCCTCGGTGAAAATATCGACGCCGGTGCCCGACGGCATCGCCGCGGTAATGGCGACGATTTTGTCGTCCTTCTTGGCTTCCTTGACCAAGGCGTTGCCGAACACTTTCGTATACGACGGCGCATTCGCCTTCGCCTTGACCTGTTCGCCGGTAACGACGTTGAACTTGCCAACGCCGTGATACTTATCGGTCGATTTCTCGGCGGGTTCGTACCCGTGGCCCTTCTCCGTCACCACATGCAACAGGACCGGGCCACGCTCGCGGTCGTCGCGCAGATTCTTCAGCACCGGCAGCAAATGATCCATGTTGTGGCCGTCGATCGGGCCCACGTAATAGAAGCCCAATTCCTCGAACATGGTGCCGCCCGTCAGCATGCCGCGGGCGAATTCCTCGGCCTTGCGCGCGGCTTCCTTGATCTGGCGGGGAAACTTGTGGGTCATTTCCTTGGCGAAATCGCGCATCGAGCGGAATGATTTCGAGGAGATCAACCGCGACAGGTACGCGCTCATCGCCCCGACCGGCGGCGCGATCGACATGTCGTTGTCGTTCAAGATCACGATCAGGCGCGCGTCCATCGCACCGGCGTTGTTCATCGCCTCGTAAGCCATGCCGGCACTCATGGCGCCGTCGCCGATCACCGCGATCACATGATTGTTGCGCGCGCCTTCAAGATCGCGCGCGACCGCCATGCCGAGCCCGGCGGAGATCGACGTCGAACTGTGCGCGGCACCGAACGGGTCGTATATGCTTTCCGAACGTTTCGTAAAACCGTACAAGCCGCCGCCTTGGCGCAACGAATGCATCCGGTCGCGGCGGCCGGTGAGAATCTTGTGCGGATAACACTGATGACCGACGTCCCAAATCAACCGGTCCTCGGGCGTGTTGAAGATATGATGAAGGGCGACGGTCAATTCGACGACGCCCAGACTCGCGCCGAGATGGCCGCCGGTGATCGACACCGTGCGAACGGTTTCGGCCCGCACCTCTTCCGCCAGTTGTTTCAACTGATCCGGGGTAAAATCGCGGAAATCCTTCGGCTCGCGCACTTTGTCCAGCAAAGGCGTCTCGTTCTTTATCGACAAAATTCAGGTCCTCTCAAACCACCAAGAATTTTTTATCCCGCCACGGTCTTTTTCCGTGCCCAGACGGTTTTATACCGGGACGGCCTTTTATATACGACGCTCGACGACGAATTTCGCCAGATCACGAAGGGGGGCCGCCTTTTCTTCAAACAATTCTAGATGTTGGATCGCCTGATCCGCAAGCATATCCGCCTGTGCCCGGGCCCGATCCCGGCCCAAAAGCGAGACAAACGTTGCTTTTCCGGCGGCTTCGTCCTTTCCGGTTTTTTTGCCGACCTCCTCGGCCGAGCCCTCCACGTCGAGCAAATCGTCGACGATTTGGAAGGCGAGCCCCAAATCATGGGCATAGGCATGCAAAGCATGACGGCACTGTTCCGAGCTTTTCCCGAGGATCGCCCCGGCTTCGCAGGAAACGCCGATCAGCATCCCGGTTTTCATCCGCTGCAGACGGGTGATCTCGGGAACGTCCAGGGTCCGTTGTTCGGCCAGCAAATCGAGCATCTGGCCGCCGACCATGCCTTCCTCGCCGATGGCCTTCGTCAAGGCCAGAACCAGCCCCGCACGCACGGCGGGATCGGCGTGGGTTCTTTCCTCGACCAGAATTTCGAAGGCCTTCGTCAATTGGCATCGCCGGCCAGGATCGCGGTGGCTTCGTCGAACTTGATATGACACGTCGGCTGACCGCGCCGCAGATCGTCATCGTCCATCGCG
>JAVJPD010000406.1:0-4010 GCA_040216475.1 Rhodospirillales bacterium | reverse complement strand
TCGAACATCTGATGTTCAAGGGCACCGACAAGTTTCCCGGCAGCATGTTTTCCAAGCGGGTCGCGCGCAACGGCGGGCGCGAGAACGCGTTCACCTCCTACGACTACACGGCTTATTATCAGAGTATTGCGGTCGACCGCCTGCCGATGGTGATGGAGATGGAGGCCGACCGCATGCGCAATCTGACCTTGAGCGATGCGGATATCGAGCCCGAGCGGCTGGTGGTATTGGAGGAGCGCCGCGAGCGCACCGAGAACAGTCCGAGCGCGCTCCTGAGCGAGCACGTCAACGCGGCGCTTTATCTCAATCATCCCTACCGCAATCCGATCATCGGCTGGCCGCATGAGGTGAAGGCGCTGACGCGCAAGGACATCATGGATTTCTACCGGCAATGGTACGCGCCCAACAACGCGATCCTGGTGGTGGCCGGCGACATCACATCGGAAAAGCTGCTGCCGCTGGCGGAGAAGTATTACGGCGTCATCCCGCGCGGTCCGGATATCGTCCGGCAACGCCCGCAGGAGCCGCGTCATGTCGCGATGCGCGACGTGACGCTGCGCGACAAACGGGTGCATCAGCCGTCCTGGAGTCGGATTTTCCTGGCGCCCAGCTATTCGACCGGCGCGTCGACGCACGCCTATCCCCTGCAGGTTTTATCCGAAATTCTCGGCGGCGGCGCGACCAGCCCGCTGCACCGCTCCATCGTCATCAAGCAAAAACTCGGCGTCGCCGCCGGCGCGTCGTACGATCCCGATGTTCTGGGGCCGGCCGAATTCCATTTCTACGCCTCGCCCCGCCCCGGCGTGTCGATCGAGACATTGGCGTCCGCCATGACCGCCGAAATCGACAAGCTGATCGAGGCCGGCGTGACCGAGAAAGCCGTCGAGCGGGCGAAAAACCGTTTGATCGACGCCGCGGCGTATGCACGCGATTCGTTGCGCGTCGGCGCCAACGTGTTGGGCGGTGCGCTCGCCACCGGGCGCAGGGTCGAGGACGTCGAGCAGTGGCCCGAACACATCGCCGCCGTGACCCACGAACAGGTGCAGATCGCGGCCAAGGCGGTCCTGAAAAACAGTCAATCGGTTTCGGCCTTCCTGTTGCCGCCGCGTCCGGCGAAAATCCCGGAGGCGCAAACGGCGAAACAGAAGCCCAAGGATAAGGACAAGACGGAACGGTGACGATCGATCGCAACATCTTCCGGGCACGATCGGCGGGGATGGCCGTCGCCGCCGCGTTCGCGCTTTTCGTTTCGTCCGTGGCGCCGGCGCAGGCAGGGCCGAAGGTCGAGCGGGTCGTTAGCCCGCAGGGCATCGAGGCCTGGCTGATCGAGGACCATGCCAATCCGATCATCTCGGTCAGTTTCGCCTTTCGCGGCGGCGCGTCATTCGATCCCAAGGGCAAGGAAGGCCTCGCGCGCATGGTCTCGGCGTTGCTCGACGAAGGCGCGGGCGATCTCGACAGCCAGGCGTTTCAGCGACAGTTGGAGGATTTCGCCGTGCGCCTGAGTTTCGGCGCCCGCCGCGACACTTTCACCGGACGGCTGCAGACCCTGACCAAGAACCGCGACGCGGCGTTCGATCTATTGCGCCTGGCGGTGACGTCGCCGCGTTTCGACGCGGAACCCGTCGAGCGCATCCGCAATCAACTGATCGCGAGCCTGAAACAGGACCTCGACGATCCGGGCCGTATCGCCAGCCTGGCGTTGATTGGAAAGCTGTTTCCGGGTCATCCCTACGGCCGGCCGACCCGCGGCACCATGGAAAGCGTCGGCAAGATCGCCGTCGCCGACCTGCGGGCGTTCGTGAAGGAGCGTTTGACGCACGCCAACCTGGTGATCGGCGTCGTCGGCGATATCCGTCCGGGCGAACTCGGGGCGTTGATGGACAAGACTTTCGCCGGATTGCCCAAAACCGGCACCGGCGGCGTTATCGCGGACGTCATGCCGCAAAGCGACGGCAAGACGACCTTGGTCCGCAAGCCGATTCCGCAGAGCGCCATCGTGTTTGCGCAACGGGGCCTGAAACGCGGCGATCCGGATTATTATACGGGCATCGTCCTGAATCATATTCTCGGCGGCGGCGGCTTTACCTCGCGGCTCTATTCCGAGGTGCGCGAGAAGCGCGGCCTGGCCTATAGCGTCGGTACCGGCCTGGTGCCGATGGAGAATGCCGCCTTGTTGTGGGGCACGGCGGGAACGGCCAATGCCCGGGCCGGAGAGACCCTCAAGCTGATCCGCGCGGAATGGCAACGGATGGCGCGCGAGGGAGTCAAGGCCGACGAGTTGAACGACGCGAAAACCTATTTAACCGGTTCCTTTCCGCTGCGTTTCACCTCGTCGGGACGAATCGCCGGGATGCTGGTCAGCATGCAGCTGTATGGCCGCGGCATCGACTATTTCGAGAAGCGCAACGAGCTGATCGAAGCGGTCACCCTCGAAAAGATCAACAAACTCGCCAAGCGCCTGCTGACCCCCGAAAAACTCAGCATCGTCGTGGTCGGCGATCCCGAGAAAATCTAACGAGAAAATTTTCATGCCGCGCCGGTTCCGGCGCCCGGCACCCGCATTTGTTTCCCCGGATCGCGGATCGGCTCGTGATTTATCGGAGGCGCGTCGTGATTCCGACTAAACATGATCCGCTCCGGTCTGCTAGTCTCGGGCCATGTTAGCCCGATCCGAGACGATTTCATGACGTCGCCGACCGCCCCGACCGCCTGGAAAGCCCTGAAAATCCACGCCGGCGACATGATGAAATGGCACGTGCGCGACCTGTTCGCCGCCGACCCCAAGCGATTCGAAAAATTTTCCTTCGTTTTCGAGGACATGGTTCTGGACGTTTCCAAGAACCGCATCATCGACAAGACGCTGATCCTGCTGACCGCGCTGGCCCGCGAGGCCGGTCTGGAACAATGGCGCGAGCGCATGTTCGCGGGCGAGAAGATCAACGTTACCGAAAACCGCGCCGTCCTGCACGTCGCGCTCCGCAACCGTTCCAGCCGGCCGATCACGGTCGACGGCGTTGACGTCATGACCGACGTCAACGCGGTGCTGGCGAAAATGCGCGCTTTTTCCGAGGCCGTGCGCTCGGGCGCCTGGACGGGCGCGACCGGCAAGCGCGTGACGGATGTGGTCAATCTCGGCATCGGCGGCTCCGATCTCGGCCCCGCGATGGTATGCGAGGCGCTGACGCCGTATTGCGACGAGTCCCCGCGCGTTCATTTCGTCTCCAACGTCGACGGCACCCATATCGCCGAAACGCTGAAGAAATTGGACCCCGCGACGACGCTGTTCGTCGTCGCCTCGAAATCCTTCACCACCCAGGAGACGCTCACGAACGCACATAGCGCGCGTGCCTGGCTGGTCGAGGCCTTGGGCGAGGCGGCGGTGAAGAATCATTTCGTGGCCTTGTCGACCAATGAAAAAGCCGTCGGCGCCTTCGGCATCGATCCCGAAAACATGTTCGTCTTTTGGGACTGGGTCGGCGGGAGGTTTTCGCTGTGGTCGGCGATCGGCCTGCCCATCGCGCTCGCCGTCGGCATGGACACCTTCGAGGCCCTGCTCGACGGCGCGCACGCGATGGACGAGCACTTCCGGACCACGCCGTTGGAGAAGAACCTGCCGGCGATTCTGGCCGTGATCGGGGTCTGGAACGCGAACTTCATGGGCGCGGCCAGTCACGCGATTTTGCCGTACGATCAATATCTGCAGCGTTTCGCGGCTTACTTGCAGCAAGGCGAAATGGAAAGCAACGGCAAGTCCGTCACCCGCGACGGGAAAAAACTCGAGATCGACACCTGCCCGGTGATCTTCGGCGAGCCCGGCACCAACGGCCAGCACGCATTTTATCAGCTCATCCATCAGGGCACGCGCCTGGTGAGCGCCGATTTCATCGCGCCGGCGATCGGCCACAATCCGCTCGGCGATCACCACGACATTCTGCTGTCGAATTTCTTCGCCCAGACCGAGGCATTGATGCGCGGGCGCACCGAGGACGAGGCCCGCGCCGCGCTCG
>JAVJPD010000405.1:0-2276 GCA_040216475.1 Rhodospirillales bacterium | reverse complement strand
GGATTTTGGACCACCACGCAGTTGGTGTCGTCATCGAGCAGGGCCGCCAGATCTTCATGCCCCCCGGGGGCGGGCGCGGGCGATACGATTTCGGCGCCGAGAAAACGCGCCATGGTCGCGGTGACGTCCCGGTAATGCGGGTGCAGTCCGCCCGAAATCACGTACTTGTTGCGTTTGGTCAGGCGGCCGGCCATGAACACGGCTTCGGCGCAGGCGGTCGCGCCGTCGTACATGGAGGCGTTGGCGATTTCCATGCCGGTGATCAACGCGACCTGGGTTTGAAATTCGAAGAGCGATTGCAGGGTGCCTTGCGACACCTCGGGTTGGTATGGCGTATAGGACGTGAGAAATTCGCCGCGCTGGATCAGGTAATCGACGGCGGCGGGAACGTGGTGACGATAAATGCCGCCGCCGAGAAAGCACGGCACGTTCGAGGGGCTGACGTTCCGGTCCGCGAAGGAGCGGAACCGCCGTTCGACCTCCAGCTCGCCGGCACCGGCCGGCAGATCGACCGCTTCTTTTAAGAGCGCGTCCGCCGGCACGTCCTTGAAAAGCGCCTCGATCGAGGCGACGCCGATCGCCCGCATCATCTGGGAGCGGTCGTCTTCCGTGAGCGGCAGATAGCGCATCAATCGAGCTCCTTGAGATAGGCCTGATACGCGGCCTCGTCCATCAGATCGTCGAGTTCGGCGGGTTGAGACACCGTCAGCTTGAAAAACCATCCGTCGCCGGTCGGATCGCTGTTGACCTTGCTCGGATCGTTGCCGAGGGAAGCGTTCGTTTCCGTTACCGTGCCGCCGACCGGTGCGTAGACCTCGCTCGCGGCCTTGACGGATTCGACGACGGCGGCTTCCGCGCCCTTCGCCAGGCTTTTGCCCGTGTCGGGCAGTTCGACGAATACCACGTCGCCGAGTTGTTCCTGAGCGTAATCGGAGATACCGACGGTGCCCGTATCGCCATCGAGTCGAATCCATTCGTGGTCTTTTGTGTACTTTATGGTTGTCATAACGGCCTCTCGGTCCTTGCGGGTTAGGATGCGTGATAACGGTGTTTGACGAAGGGCAATCTAGCGACGCCGCCGGCGACGATTTTTCCCCGTAACGGAAAAGATACGGATTGTCCGGCTTCGGCATGGTCCGCCCCGACATAGCCCATGGCAATCGGCGCGTTGAGGGACGGGCTGAAGCCGCCGCTGGTCACTTCGCCGATCTCGGCTTCGGTGCGATCGAGCACTTTCGTATGCGCGCGGACGGGAGCGCGGCCCTCGAGGGTGAAGCCGACCCGCTTGCGCGCGGCGCCGTCGCGGAGCTGTTGAAGGATGACCGCGTCGCCGGGAAATCCACCCTCCCGTCGTCTTCGCTTGCCGACGGTCCAACTCAGGCGGGCCTCGATCGGCGTGGTGGTCTCATCGATATCGTTGCCGTATAGGCAGAGCCCGGCTTCGAGCCGGAGGGAATCCCGGGCGCCAAGCCCGATGGGTTTGACGTCCGGCTCATCGAGGAGGAGGCGCGCCAAACGCTCGGCTTCATTATCGGGAACGGAAATCTCGAAGCCGTCTTCGCCCGTATAACCGGAGCGGCTCGCCCAGCAGGCGATCCCGGCGATTTCGAGGGGCTTCAGGGTCATGAAGGCCATGTCGCCGGACGCCGGCGCGTGCCGGGCGAGAACGGCGGCGGCGGCGGGGCCCTGCAGGGCGAGCAGGGCGCGGTCGTTCAGGATTTCGAGTTCCGCGCCGGTACCGAGATGCGCGGCGATGTGGGCGAAGTCGTTTTCCTTGCAGGCGGCGTTGACGACGAGATGGAGCGCACGATCCCCGCGCGCGACCATGAGATCGTCGAGGATGCCGCCCCGGTCGTTCGTCAGCATGGTATAGCGTTGCCGGTGCGGCGCGAGCTCCCGGAGATCGGCGGGAACCAGGGCCTCAAGCGCCCGCGCCGGATCGTCGCCATGCAGGATGGCCTGGCCCATGTGGGAGACATCGAAAAGACCGGCCGCATCCCGGGTGTGCAGGTGTTCGGCGATGATGCCCTCGTATTGCACCGGCATGGCATAGCCGGCGAACGGCACCATGCGGGCGCCCAGCGAGCGGTGCAGGGCGTCGAGAGCCGTCGTTTTGAGGGGATCGCTTGGTGCGGGGTCCATCAGGTTCTCCAATACATCACGAGCGGCTTACGACCGAATGATCGTTGGCCGCCCCCTCTGTCCTAGAACCTGAAAGATTCCCCGAGCCGGTCGGGTTACATCTTCGGTGAGATACCGGCGCGAAGAGATCGGAA
>JAVJPD010000404.1:0-3014 GCA_040216475.1 Rhodospirillales bacterium | reverse complement strand
TTTCGCGCCACCACCCTGCCGGTCTTTTAAAATCAAATCGCCGTTGTGGTCTTCCATGATTTTTTTAACGATGGCCAGACCGAGTCCCGTCCCTTTTTCCCGTGTGGTTACGTAAGGTTCGGTTAAACGGTCTCGTTCTTTCGCCGGAAGTCCTCTCCCGTTGTCTTCAATAATGATCGAAACACAGGCGCCATCAGTGCCGTCGTCGACGGCCAGACTTAACTTGATTTCTCCCGGAGCCGGATTGTGCCCTTTATCCTTGTTTTGCTCAAGAATAGACTCGGCGGCGTTTTTCAGCAGATTTGTCAGCGCTTGGCCGATTTGACGGCTATCGCATTGAATATAGATGTCCTCCGGCGGCAGATCCGTGGCGTAGGACAGATCGGAAACGCGGTTTTTCTCCAAGAAGATGCTTTGACGGCAAATATCCGAGAGATTTTCGAGCCTTAGCGTCGGTTGCGGCATGCGCGCGAAGGAGGAAAACTCGTTCACCATGCGCCCGATGTCCTCGACCTGGCGGACGATCGTCTCGGTGCAGGCTTTGAACGTTTCCGGGTCGGTCTTGATTTCCTTCAGATATTTTCGTTTCAGCCGTTCGGCGGAGAGTTGAATCGGCGTAAGCGGATTCTTGATTTCGTGGGCGATTCGCCGGGCGACGTCGGCCCACGCCGCCTTGCGCTGAGCCGAAAGCAGTTCGGTTACGTCGTCGAAGGTGACGACGTAACCGAGGACTTCGTCCTTGGTGCGTTCGCCGGCGATCCTGACCAGGAGGGTTGTCAACCGGCCGTCGCGCATGAGCTTGATCTCGGCCTGCTGCAGCCGGTCGGGCCGTTGCATCGCGCCGGCGATCAGTTCGGCCATCTCGGGAACGATGTCGACGAGTTTCTCGCCCGTGTGCTTTTCGAGATCGACCGAAAGCAGCTCTGCGGCGGAACGGTTCGGCAGATGAATGCACCCTTCCGCGTCGAGGCCGATCACGCCGGCGGAAACGCCGCTCAAGACGGTCTGGGTGAACCGCCGCCGTTCGTCCAACTGGCGATTGGCCGCCATGATGCCGTCGCGTTGCTGTTCGAGCTGGCTGGTCATGCGGTTGAAGGCGCGGCTCAGGGTGCCGATTTCGTCGCTGGTGGACATACTTTCGACGCGAACGGAAAGATCGCCCTTACTGACCCGGTCGGACGCCGAGACGAGGCCGCTGATCGGGCTCGCCAAGCGCGTCGCCAGGGTAAGGCCGATCCAAACCGAAACCATCAGGACCAACAACGCAACCACGACGAAGATCAGCACGAAGGAAATCTGAATATCTTCCCGGCTTTTTTCCAACCGTTGATACTGATCCACCGCCCCTTCCGTGCGCTCGATATGCTCGGTGACCTTAGGATCGATGGCGCGGCCGACCAAAAGATAGGTGTCGACGAATCGATTGAGCTTCACCAAAACGCGGACCCGGTCATCTTCGTCAACCGCCAACCTGACGAATCCCTTGATATTAGCTTGCTCGATCGCCCGGGGGGGAATCTCCACGAACCCGAGCGACAGGCTTAAGGCGGACCGCGCCATGACCCGGCCGCTGCTGTCGACGACCGCCGCTTCAGGCATGGTGCGCAGTTGCGACATCGCGGTTAGGAATTGGATCATGCTTTCTTCTTTCTGCGAAACCATCGGCGCGTTGCGATTGAGATCGTTCGCCATGGCGAGCGCGTCGGAAATGATGCTTTCGCGGTGCTCTTCAAGATAGGCCTTGGCGACGACCCGCGAGGCGTTCAGGGCCGTACTCACGCGTTCGCTGAACCAGCTTTGCAGACCGAAATCGAGAAAGACGGCGGAGAAGACGGTCACGAGAATGGCCGGGGTCACGGCGACCAGGCTGAACAGCATGACGAGACGGGCATGCAGGCCCGATCCGGCGTGGCCGCGCCGCCGTTCCGCCCAAAGACGCGCGAGACGCCGCGCGACCAGGGCGCCCAGCAGCAGCAGCAGCACGGCGTCGAGATACAAAAGCGAAATGACGGTATGCGGCTCGCTGCCGACGGAGGTGCTGCCGGTCATGGTCGCGATGGTGGCGGCACCGGCGAGCATGGCGGCGCCGGCCAGCGTGATGGCGAACTTACGGCTCATCCGGTGGCGACGCCACCAGAGCCGTATTTGCGTCATCCATCTTTTCTTCGACCTTGTAGCAGGCGTCACTTACCGGAGCCTCGTGAAACGGGAATGTTCAGCGAGCGGATTTTCTTGCGCAGGGTGTTCCGGTTGAGGCCGAGAATTTCGGCGGCCTTGATCTGATTTCCCCGCGTAGCGTTCAAGGTGAGCGTGATAAGAGGCCGCTCCACCTCTCTCAG
This sequence comes from Rhodospirillales bacterium, assembly GCA_040216475.1. Classification (GTDB taxonomy): domain Bacteria; phylum Pseudomonadota; class Alphaproteobacteria; order Rhodospirillales; family CALINB01; genus CALINB01. Next base: position 675 of record JAVJPD010000404.1, on the reverse strand, counting down.
AATTCTATCATAAAGTCCCGGCGGCGGCAGGCTATTGCCGTGTGCCGAGAAATACGTCTTCAAATGCTGTTCGATGGAGGCGTCGAGCCCTTCGCGCTCGCTTTCCTTCGTGATCGGCGAGGTATTGGCGAGTTCGGCCTCGATCTCCTCGATGCTGATCGTTTCCTGGGAATACAAGGCGGCCAAGCGGCGGACGAGATTTTCCAGTTCGCGGACGTTGCCCGGCCAGCGGTATTGCTTGAGCCGTTCCATCGCCGTCGGCTCGATCGACTTGAGCGGCAACCCCTCTTCCACGGTCAGCGCCAGGAAGTGATGAACCAGCTCGGGAATGTCCTCCTTGCGCTCGCGCAACGGCGGCAGGCGCATCGGCACGACGTTCAGGCGGAAATACAAGTCTTCGCGGAACAATCCCTGGCGGATCAATTGTTGCAGATCGCGGTGGGTCGCCGCGACGATACGCGCGTTGGCCTTGATCGGCGTGCGCCCGCCGACCGACGTATATTCCCCCTCCTGCAGCACGCGCAGCAGGCGGGTTTGCGCTTCCATGGGCATATCGCCGATTTCGTCGAGAAACAGCGTGCCGCCGTTGGCCTGTTCGAAGCGGCCGGATTTTTTGTTGGTGGCGCCGGTGAAGGCGCCCTTTTCGTGGCCGAACAATTCGCTTTCGATCAGCTC
>JAVJPD010000403.1:0-3939 GCA_040216475.1 Rhodospirillales bacterium | reverse complement strand
CTTTTCAGCAAAAGCAGGTTCTTGTCCTCGTCGGCGCTGCGGAACTGCGCATAAAGAATAACCGGCACCGCGACGAACGTGATCAGGAGAACGAGAAGCTTCGTAGCAAACGAGCGCCATGCCTTGATCGCAAACGCGGCGGGCTTATGAATGCTCACCGTCGCCCTGCTTCCAGCGGTATCCGAAACCGGGATAGTTTTCGATTTGATCGAAACCGGGGTCGATATCGCGGAACTTCTGGCGGATTCTCTTGATGAAGGTTCTCACGTTGGCGCGGTAGCCCTTGTCGCCGACGCCGGCGGCAAAATCCTTGCCGTGCACGAGATCGTACAATTCCCGGTACCGGACGTCGCTGCCGCCATGGGCGGCGAGGTGATGAATGATCTTGAATTCGGTAAGGCTGACGTCCAATTGCTTCTTTTTCCAGTATGCCCGGCTGCTTTCGAGATGCAGGTCGAGATTCTCGATGCTCAGGGTTCCGCCCGGCCTTGCCGCGCCCGGCGGTGCGGCCGTCTCGTTTTTTTTCGCAAGCGACAATTCGACGCGCTTGAGCAGGATGGCGAAACTTCGGGATTTTTCGACGAAATCGACGGCGCCGCCGAGCAGGGCGGTTTCCTCGTAAATCTGATCGCTCAGGACCGTCAGAAAGATGACCGGAATTTGCACGCCGCTCTTCCGAAGCTGGCGAAGCACCTCGATACCGTTCATCTCGGGCATCTTCCAATCCAACAGGATCAGATCGGCGCCGGCATTGTCGGTGAGGTACCCGAGCGCGGAGGCGCCATCGGTGAATCCGGTCACCTCGAAGCCGTTGTCGAGCAAATTCTGCTCCAGCGGTTCGCGGAACATATCGTCGTCATCGACCAGGATAATGCGCCCCCGCACGGCGTTTGCTTCAGGTTCGGCCGGCACCGTTATTCTCCCGGATGCGTGCAATGCAGGATCTGATAACCTCTTCATTCTTCGGATCCTTTGAAGCCTTGGCATCGTATGACAGCGCCCGGAACGTGCGCGTCTTCAGGTCCTGGTAGAAAAAGATATCGAGCGAACAGTCTTTCGCGCGATAACTCCAAACCGTCGCCGCGGCGACCTTTCGTTCCGCGCCCGGCGCGCCCATGACCCGGCGAACTTCGCCCTGATCCAAACCGATCAGAGCGCCGGGGGCGATGGCGGCAACCGCACTCTTGGTGTCCGGCGCGCTCTTGAGCGGCCAGATATTCTGAATCTCCGCGCAGGCCGACACCATGGTGGCGGTCAGGCACAACAGGACAAAAACGCGAAACAAGGGTGCGGCGGCGGGCATAGCGAAACGGTCAGTTTGAGCAAAAGCCAGCAAACCGTTATACCATAGGGGCTGCCTGCCCGGATGACAAATTCGGTTCGGAACCGGCGTATCGTGCATACCGACGGTTAAAATTTTCCCAAGACGCCGCGCCTTCGCAGATTCGACCGGAAATCGCCCAAGGCTTCCCGCAACCCCTGCAGATTAATATTCTTCTTTTTTTTGCCGCCGTTTCTGTCCCGCCAAATCAAGACCGCCCGGCCGGCCTTGAGCCAATGCGCGATCAGGGCGTCGGCCTGCCTGCCCTGCCAGCGGGCCATATAGGCGGGATCGAGCGCCGCCGCCGGCAATGCCGTGCCGTCGACCTCCAAATGAATCGGCCGCCGCGGGTCCGCGATGCCGCGGATTTCGATCGTGACCGTCAATCCGTCCGCCGGCGTCTCCATGATCCGGACGACGCTGTGTCCCGGCCCCGGATCGCCGGACGGCGGCGGACTCTCCAACGAACAGTTTTCCTTGTCCGTCACCCTGTCCCACCAGCACGTCACCGCCCAACCGCCCGTCACCTTGAAGTAACGGACGTAATCGGCGGCGGCGGATGTACAGGCGAGAATCAAGACCAACGCCCCGAGACGTCGCAGCCGGTTCGATCGGTTCGGAAAAAATATCCTGTTCGCAAACATTACCGGTCGACTTTAGATCGCGGTTAAAAATCAGGCACGCGCTATTTTGCACGTGCCTGAAGTTTCAAGACTCATTATGCCAGGGTGATTAGTTCTTGCCGCCGACGCCCAGCATTCGGCTCAGAGAGCCCCGCTTGGTGTCGCCTTGCAGTTGACGGCGCAGTGCGTCGGCTTTCGCGTTCTCGATCTTCTTGTCCGAGAAGATATCATCGACCGATACCGTCTTGCCGTAAAATCCCTTATTCAAGGCATTGTCGACGACGAGCTTCGAGCCCTTCAGGACCGCGCCCGCGTAGACACCCTTACTGATGACGAAATAGCGCATCGCGTTTTCGCCTTCGACGGTCGCCATCGAACGCACGCCGGTAGCGTTCTTTCCGGCCGCCGCGTTGGCCTCGCCGCCGACGGCGACGTCGCCCTTGAGCAAGGCCGTCAGGGTTTTATCGTTCATTACCGTGACCGCGACCTGGGCCGATTCGAATCCCAATTGCGGGCCCAAACTGGCGCCCCCGACCGTGAAAAACGCCGGGTTGCTCCATTGGCCGGTCTTGCCGTCCTTGACGAGCATGACCGCCTTGCCGCCCTCGCCGCCGATGCCGATCCCGCCCTTCAGCAATTCGGGCACAATCAGGATGCCGCGGCTTTTGGAAACATAGGCGCGAAAAACGGCGGATTTCTCGTTCGCCTTAAAGGATTTAACCGCCATGACCGCTTTCGCGACCAGCTGATGCGCTTCCGAGGCCGGCGTTGCACCCGCCGGCGCCGCCAGCGTCATCGCCGCGGCCACGCTCAGAAGGCCGGCGGTCGTTTTCAGTTTTGCTAACATTGATTGCTCTCCTTTTCTTGCCATCATGTGCCAAACGGGGGCATGAACCGAACGGGGTCGGCGCGGCGTCCGGCGGCCGTCATTGCCGGCAGGGCCGAACGCCTGTCTCTTGCGTCACGCCACCGCCAAACGCGCCGCCTGTTCGGGATTCAAAAGCTGAGACCGGCTCCCAACGCCACACCGCGAGGGGGGAGAGTTGGGGTGAGGGGGGAGACTCACGGCGCGCGCCGGGAGCCGGAATACGTTGTTCAACAGATCGGAGACACGGTAAATCCTGTCCGTGCGGCTATGAACCGGCTTGACCACGAGCGACAAGCGGGGCGCCGCCCGCTCGGCGGCCACGCGCCGGCACACCTCCCGGACGATCCGGCGCGTCAACTTGCGCTGCGCCGCCTTGCCGGAAGCATGCGGCCCGATATAGAAAAATCCGACGGCGCCGCCGGGAATGGGACCGACGAAGCCGATGTCATCGAGAGCGTCAAACACGATTCTATGCGCCCGGGCCGACGGCAGGCCGACGATCCGGATCGAGTAGAACGAAAACGGCAGATGCGCCGTGCCGAGCATGTAGAGCGTGCGGTCGATTTCCGCCAGGAACTCCCGGCGCCAGAATAACCGTTCCGTCAATGCACCCGTTTTCAAGGCACCGGTGCAGACCGACCGGTAAACCTCGCGGGGGTCGAGAACGACGTCTTTTTCCGATGCCTCGTAACGTGTCTCGTAGCGCATGATCTAACCTCTGGTTGTTGCATCTCGTGTTGCAGCAGGGGTCGTCTTCGAATTCCCGTAAACCGTATCCGAGCGCCGCGATCTCGTGTTGAATCAAAGTTGGGGCAAAGTTGTGACACCTTGAAATTTTGAAATTCCGCGGTTATTCGGCGTTACGGCCGCAAAGCGGCGGGCCCGGCGATACAAAAAGGCCCGCTTCGATACGAAGCGGGCCTCCGGTGGTTCGTGGCGACTCACGATTTATTATCCGAACGTATAATCTATTTCACGGTATCCGGTTTCGCCGGATCGCCGCCGTCGATACTGACCTGGTCTTTATTCGTAAATGCCCCGATCGCGGTACCGGCGGCGGCACCGGCGTCCGCACCCAAAATCACGCCGCCGCCGATGACGCCGAGAATGGCGCCGCCGGCCGCACC
>JAVJPD010000402.1:0-2657 GCA_040216475.1 Rhodospirillales bacterium | reverse complement strand
GAGGGCAAGAACCGCGAGGTGCGCCGGGTTCTGGAACATATCGATTTGAAGGTGAACCGGCTGATCCGCATCGCCTACGGGCCGTTTCAACTCGGCAACCTGAAAGAAGGCACCGTGCGCGAGGTGCCGGGCAAGGTGCTGCGCGAACAGCTCGGCGCGGCGCTGTCGTGAGACGCGCCTCATGCGAATAGTCTTATGAGAATTGTAGGCGGCAAATTCAAGCGCAAGGCCTTGAAGGCGCCGGCCGGTCTCGACGTGCGCCCGACCGCGGACCGCACCCGCGAATCCGTTTTCAACGTGCTCGAACACGGCATCGAGGATTTCACGCTCCGTGACGTTTCCGTGCTCGACGTGTTCGCCGGCACCGGCGCGCTCGGGTTAGAAGCGCTGTCGCGCGGCGCCCTGCACGCGACCCTGATCGACAACGATCCGCGTTCCCTGCAATGCGCGCGGGCGAACGCGGGCGCGCTCGGCGCGGCGCGGCTGGTGACGCTCCTGAAACTCGACGCGACCGCCCTGCCGCCGCCGCCCCTGGCGGCGCAGGCGCCGTGCGGGCTCGCCTTCCTCGATCCGCCGTATCGCAGCGGTTTGGCAAACGACGCGCTGCTCAAGCTGCGCGACCGCGGCTGGATCGGGCCGGGCTCCGTCGGCGTGGTGTCACTGGCCGCGGACGAGACGTTAGAGGCGCCGAAAAAATACGCGGAGATCGACCGGCGCACCTACGGCGCCGCTCAGGTGGTTTTTTTAAGGGTCTCGCCGTAAACCTTCACCCACAGCATGAACGACAGCAGCGCGATCACGGCGAGGCCGGCGCCGAGGTAATAGGTGACGTGCGCGCCGTGATACTGCCAGACGAACCCGGCCATGACGTTCGCCAGCAACGCCGACACCGCGTTGGTTACCTGCTGCACGCCGAACGCGGTGCCGCGCAGATGCGGCGGCGCCAGATCGGCGACGATGGCGTTCATGCCGCTGCGGCTGGTGCCGCGGTAAACGCCCCACAGCATCGCGCCGATCATAACGATCCACGGATTCGGCGCGATGGCCAACACCAGGTGCGCGGCGATCAGCACGCAAAACCCGCCGACGAGAATTTTGACGCGCCCGATCCGGTCCGACAGCTTGCCCGCCGGATAGGCGCAGGCCGAATGGGTGACGTTCTGCGCGATCAGCACCAGCGGGATCAGCTCGAACGGCAGACCGACCCCGGCGGCGCGCAGCGACAAGAACGCCTCGCTGTAGAACGAGAGATTGAGCACCGAGTTCAGCGCCACGAACCACCAGAGCGGCGCGCCGAGCCGGGCCATCTCGGCGAGCTTGAGGCGCGTGCGCGGCTCGCGCATCTGGGCCGGCGTCCGCGGCGCGTCCTGCACGACGATCACCAGGATCGCCACCGAAACGACGGCCGGGATGACCGCGAACCAGAACACCGCCTGGAAGTTGTTGCTCAAGAGAAACATCAGCAGCATCGCGAGCAGCGGGCCGATCACCGCGCCGGCGCGGTCCAGGCTATGGCGCAGGCCGAAACTGGCGCCGATGATCGATCGCGGCACCAGATCCGCGATCAGGGCGTCGCGCGCCGCCGAACGCACGCCGATGCCGAAGCGTTCCATGAAGCGGACGCCCACCACCTGCAACGGCGTCGCGACCAGCGGGATGACGAGCCGGGTCACCAGGGTGATCGAATAGCCGACGACGGTGAGCACCTTGCGCCGGCCCAGCCAGTCGCTGAACGCACCGGCGAAAAGGCGCACCACCGACATCGTGGACTGCGCGATGCCCTCGATGATTCCCACCACGCTCATGGAAATCATCAGCACTTCCTTCATGTAGATGGGGAACAGGGAATAGACGAGGGAGTTGCTGATTCCCATGAACAGGCTGACGTAGCCGAGCGCCCAGATCCCCTTCGGGATGCGCGCGGGCTCGGCAACACCGGCAGCGGCGGTCCCCTCTTTCGTCATACCCATCACCTGTCACATGCCCGGGAGCCGGGCCTAAGAACGGGAATTCCCCAACGTCTTTATTTTCATTTTTTCTAACGCCGCCCGAACAGTTTTTCGATATCGGCGAGCTTGAGTTCGATGTAGGTCGGCCGGCCGTGCGAGCATTGCCCGGCGTGCGGCGTCCGTTCCATTTCGCGCAGCAGTGCGTTCATTTCCGCCGCGTTCAGTTTGCGCCCGGCGCGCACGCTGCCATGACACGCCATGGTCGCGCAGACGTCGCCCAAACGGTCCTTCAAGGCAATCGCGTCCTCGAGTTCGTCCAGATCGGCGGCGAGATCGCGCACCAGCCCTTGCACGTTCACCTCGCCCAACAGCGCCGGCACCTCGCGCACCACGACGGCGCCCTCGCCGAACGGTTCGATCACGAGCCCCAATTCCGCCAGTTCGTTCCGGCGCGCGATCAAAGGGACCGCTTCGGTTTCGCCCAGCTCCACCACCTCGGGGATGAGCAGGATCTGGCGCGCCACCCCGGTATGGTCGAGCGACTTGGACAGGCGTTCGTGCACCAATCGTTCGTGCGCGGCGTGCTGATCGACGATCACGATGCCGTCGGCGGTTTGCGCGACGATGTAGGTTTCGTGCACCTGGGCGCGCGCCACGCCGAGCGGATAGGCCGCCGCCGTTTCCGTCTCATTCGCGGAAGCGGATTCG
>JAVJPD010000401.1:0-2581 GCA_040216475.1 Rhodospirillales bacterium | reverse complement strand
GCGCATCGGATGTCCCCCTGCCTCCACTGCCCAAGGCGATCATCGCGCCGCACGCGGGCTATATCTATTCCGGCCCCATCGCCGCGTCGGTCTATGCCCGCCTGAAACCGTTGAGGGGGCGCATCGAGCGGGTCGTGCTGCTGGGGCCGTGCCATCGCGTGGCCGTGCGCGGCCTGGCGCTGTCCGGCGCGGATGCCTTTGCGACCCCGCTCGGCAACGTACCCGTCGACAAGGAAGCCGTTGCCGCGCTGGCCGGCCTGCCTCAAGTCTCCACGTTCGACGCCACCCACGCGCAGGAACACAGCCTCGAAGTTCACCTGCCGTTCCTGCAGGAGATTTTGGGTGCGTTCAAGCTGGTGCCCCTGGTCGTCGGCGACGCGAGCGCCGATCAGGTCGCCGAAGTTCTCGAACGGCTCTGGGGCGGACCGGAAACGCTCATCGTGGTTTCCTCCGATCTCAGCCATTATCTCGATTACGACACCGCGAACCGGCTCGACCGGGAAACCTGCGCGGCGATCGAGTCGCTCGATTTCACCCGCATCGGGCGCGATCAAGCCTGCGGGCGCATCCCCGTCAGCGGCCTGCTGGCCTTGGCCAAACGGCGCGGCCTCGGCGTCGACACGCTCGATCTCCGCAATTCCGGCGACACCGCCGGCCCGCGCGACCGCGTGGTCGGGTACGGAGCCTGGATGTTCTTCGAGAAAGAACGGCAAAATGCTTCCCCGGACCCGGAGAACGCGGACGATTACGAACAGTTCGCCCGGCATACCCGCGAGATTCTGAACGAGCACGGCGAAACCCTCCTGCATACCGCCGCCGCCTCGATCGAATTCGGCCTGGAATACGCCAGTACCCCGCCGATCGATATCACCCATTTCGCGGCCGACCTGCAAAGCCCCGGCGCGACGTTCATCACGCTCAAACGCGGCAAGAATCTCCGGGGATGCATCGGTTCCTCGCAGGCATACCGGCCATTGATCGCCGATACCGCCGAAAACGCCTACGCGGCGGCCTTCAAAGACCCCCGGTTCAATCCCCTGCAGGCGGGCGAGGTGGACGATCTGTCGCTGTCGGTTTCCGTTCTCAGCCCGTCCTCGCCGATGACCTTCCGAAACGAGGCCGATCTTTTGCGCCAGCTTCGCCCGGGATGCGACGGCCTGATCATCACGGAGGGCAACAAGCGCGCCCTCTTCTTGCCGGTCGTGTGGGAAACCCTAGCCAAACCCGAGGACTTTTTGAGCCACCTCAAGGCGAAAGCGGGCTTGGCCGCCGATCATTGGTCCGAGACCTTCACTGCCCGGCGCTTCATTACCGAACACGTCACCTCGCGGGACCTGGCCTATCCCGCCGGGTTGTGGCGTTCCCGGCCGTTGCCCGGCCGGGCCTAATTCCCGCTCGGCGTGCTTGGCAGCGTCGCGTTAAGCGCCTATTTTGCCCCACGGTTTCCCCGGCGTGAAATGGCCACAGAACCAGGTACAGAACCGGGCACCAAACGATTTGAGAGGAGATGCCTCGTGACCCTCAATATTACCCTCGGCCTCATGGAACAGATAGGCGACATCGCCAAACGCGCCGGCGCCGAAATCATGACATTTCATGACACCAACGTGACCATCAGCACCAAATACGACGAATCGCCGGTAACCGAGGCCGACCTCGCCGCGGAAAAGCTGATCACCGAGGCGATCCTCCAGGATATTTCCGACGCCTTTCCGATCATCGGGGAGGAAGCCGTGGCGCAGGGGCGCGCGCCCGCCCTCGACGGCGGCCCGTTCTGGCTGGTCGATGCCCTCGACGGCACCAAGGAAATCATCAAAAACGGCACCGAATTCACCGTGAACATCGCGCTGATCGAAAACGCCAAGCCGGTCCTCGGCGTGGTCCATGCACCCGCCTTGCACGCAACGTACTGGGGCAGCACCTACGGCGCGTTCGCCGAAACCGACGGCCGGGCACCGCGGCAAATCGCCTGCCGCCGGCCCGCCGGCGACGGCCTGACGGCGGTGGTCAGCAAAAGCCACCGCACGCCGCAGGAAAGCGAATTCCTCGCCAAGTTCAAGATCAAGAAAGAGGTGTCCGCCGGCAGCTCGCTCAAATTCGGCATGATCGCGACCGGCCATGCCGATCTGTATCCGCGCATGGGCCGCACCATGGAATGGGACACGGCCGCCGGCCATGCCGTGGTGACCGCCGGCGGCGGCACGGTCAAGGATCTGCAGGGCAAACCCTTGCGCTACGGCAAGCCCGGTTTCGAAAATCCTCAGTTCGTCGTTACCGGCATGGAGCCCCGCAAGGACATCGCCGCACAGCCGCGGCGTTCCGGCGTCAAGCCGAACTGATCATCAATCGCTTCCGGCCGCGAACCCGACAACGCCGGCCGATCAGGGAACCCCATTCGTGCCGGAAACAACCTGCATCGTTCTGAAAAACGACCCGGACGGTATCGCGCGTGCCGCGGACCTGATCAAGGCCGGGCGACTCGTCGCCTTCCCGACGGAAACGGTCTACGGGCTCGGTGCCGATGCCACCAATGAGCGCGCCGTCGCGGCAGTCTTCGCCGCGAAGGGACGGCCCCGATTCA
>JAVJPD010000400.1:0-3092 GCA_040216475.1 Rhodospirillales bacterium | reverse complement strand
GGCGATGTTGTTGATCTTCTCTTCGCGCGTCATCGGGTATTCGGCCTTGCCTTCGATGGCATCGGCGAAGGCTTCCACGTTCGCCTTGACCGCATCGAATGCGGGCATTTCACGGGTCTCGGGTTTTAGGCCGGCTTTGCTGAGCGTCAAGTAACTCTTACCGCCGTGTTCGGGATGGGTGGTGTCGCGCACCTCGGCCCAGGCATTAGAACCGAATACGCAGAAACGCCCGTAGTAGGGGGTTTTCAGAATTGCCGAGAAGAAACCCGTCGCGCCGCTCTTGAAGCGGAACTGCACGCCGATTTCGTCGCCCGCCGGGTTTGGGAGCACGCGCTTGGCGGTCATCGCGCAGACTTCCGCGGCGGGGCCGAACAGATGCACGTAGGCGTCGCACATGTGGATGCCCATCGCCGTCATCGCCGCCGCCGGCGCGTCCTTGGGATCGGTCCGCCAGTCGCCGAGGGGGATGTTGTCGAGGATATCGTGGCTGAAGTTGGCCTCGGCGTGCATGATCGTGCCGAGCGCGCCCGAAGTCACGTAGCGCTCGATCTCCTGCATCGGCTTTTCGAAGCGGCGCTCATGGCCGACTCCTAATATAAGGCCGTTCTTCTCGCAGGCCTCGACCGAGTTGATCGCGCTTTGGCGGGTCAACCCCAAGGGTTTCTCGCAGAAAACATGCTTGCCGGCGGCCGCGACCTGGGCCACCTGTTTCTCGTGCAGGGAGTGCGGCGTGCAAAGAATGACCGCTTGAATTTCCGGATCGGTGAGCGCGTCCTCGAACGTGTCCGACAGCTCGAAACCTTTCTCGGCGGCCAAGTCCTTGACCGCGTCTGGTTTCAGGTCGATCCCGCGCTTGATGCGGACCTTATCGCTATTGCCTTGCAGGCAGGCGGCCATTTTCTTGCCCCACCAACCGAGGCCGACGACGGCGACGTTGATCATGAAAAAGTGCTCCCGGTGTACGCATTATTTCGAATTTTGAGATGAGAAAGGTTTAGACGGCCCGGGCCCGTGAAGCAATGGGTTTCGGGGGCACAATCTGTTGATGGAGATCAAGGAGACACAGCGTCTCTTCGCCCACACTCAGGAAGGTTCATTCTGGGAAAACAGGCGTTTATGGCCGCTCTCACGCAAAGCTACGTTCACGGCGTCAGTGCGACGCCGTTGCTCGGCGATACCATCGATACGGCTTTCGAGCGGACGGTGGCCCGCTGGCCTGATCGCACGGCACTGATCGTCGCACATCAGGGTATTCGATGGAGTTGGCGCGAATTGGCCGAACGGGTCGAAGTCTGCGCGGCCGGCCTTGTGGCTTTAGGATTGCTGCCCGGCGAACGCATCGGCATCTGGTCGCCCAACAACGCCGAATGGGTCGTCGCCCAATTCGCGACCGCCAAGGCGGGGCTGATTCTGGTGAACATCAATCCTGCTTACCGACTGTCCGAATTCGAATACGCTCTCAATAAAGTCGGCTGTAAGGCTTTGATTACGGCAAGCCGGTTCAAGTCCAGCGATTACATCGCCATGTTGAACGAATTGGCGCCGGAGATTGCGTCGAGTCCGCCGGGACGATTGAAGACGGCTAAGATTCCTGATTTGCGTTGGTTGATCCAGCTCGGCGAGAGCGACGTTTCGGGTATGATTCGCTTCGATTCATTGCCGGAGCGTGCGGGCAACGAAAGCAAGGTCCGTCTGGAAGAGGTTCGCCGCACGCTTCAGTTCGACGATCCGATCAACATTCAATTCACCAGCGGCACCACGGGCACGCCCAAGGCCTCTACGCTTACGCATCACAATATCATCAATAACGCCTACTTCTCGGGGGAGGCCATGCGCTTTACCCACGAGGATATTCTGTGCATTCCCGTGCCGATGTATCATTGTTTCGGTATGGTGCTGGGCTCGTTGCTTTGCGCCATGCACGGTGCAGCCATGGTGCTTCCGAGCGCCGGTTTTGACGCCAAGGAAGTCCTTGAGACGATCGAAACGTATAAATGCACGGCCCTGCATGGTGTGCCGACCATGTTTATTGCCGAACTGGAAGAGCCAAATTTTGCAAAATACGATTTGAGCAGTTTGCGCACGGGAATCATGGCCGGTGCGCCATGTCCGGTTGAACTGATGAAACGGGTGATCAAGGATATGCATCTCGAGCAGATTACGATCGCTTACGGAATGACCGAAACCGGGCCGTTGAGTTTTCAAACCTTGGTGAATGATCCGGTGGAGCGGCGGGTCACGACCGTCGGGCGGGTTTTGCCCCATACCGAGGTCAAGATCGTCGACGAGAACGGACGTATCGTGCCGCCGGGAACGCCCGGCGAGTTGTTGACCCGGGGCTATTGCGTCATGCCGGGCTATTGGAACGATCCGGAAAAGACGGCCAAGGCGATCAATGAGGCCGGTTGGATTTATTCGGGCGATATCGCGGCCTTAGACGAGGAGGGCTATTGCCGGATCGTCGGGCGCGTCAAGGACATGGTGATCCGGGGCGGGGAAAACATCTTTCCCCGGGAAATCGAGGAATTTCTCTACCAACATTCCAAGATCGACGAAGTCGAGGTATTCGGCGTTCCCGATCCGAAATTGGGCGAGGAGGTTTGCGCCTGGATCAAGCTGAAGGAGGGCGAGCGGGCCAGCGCCGAGGAAATCCGCGATTTTTGCCGCGACAAGATCGCTCACTTTAAAATTCCCCGCTACATTAAATTCGTGACCGAGTTCCCGATGACCGTTACGGGCAAGGTGCAAAAGTTCAAGATGCGCGAAAGCATGTCGGAAGAACTCGGTATCGAAAGCAAGAAGGCGAAATGATATGACGAAGACCTTTCGCACGATCATTGCGACCAAGATCGCCGAATTCGAGATTCATTGGACGCAGTTTCTCGACCCGCACGGGGAGACGGTGCAGGCCTTGCCGGCTTTCGCGCAGGATTTGGAGGAACTCAAGCGGCTTTATCGTCATCTCGTGCTGACCCGCACGTTCGATGCCAAGGCCATCGCCCTGCAGCGCACGGGACAACTCGGCACCTACGCGTCTTCGCTCGGACAGGAAGCGATCAGCATCGGTGTCGCCGCCGCGATGGACAATGATG
>JAVJPD010000399.1:0-2934 GCA_040216475.1 Rhodospirillales bacterium | reverse complement strand
TCCACGTGGCCCGGGGTATCCATCAGGTTCAGCTCGTAGGTCTCGCCGTTCTTGGCGGTGTAATTCAGCCGCACCGCCTGGGCCTTGATGGTGATGCCGCGCTCGCGTTCGATATCCATGGAATCGAGCACCTGCTCGCGCATCTCGCGCTCGCTCAAACCGCCGCACAGCTGAATCAGCCGGTCGGCCAGGGTCGACTTGCCGTGGTCGATATGCGCGATGATCGCGAAGTTGCGGATATGGGCGAGGTCGGTCATGGGTGGCTTTTAGCCGGTTGCGCTCCGGTTGTCATGCCTGCCGTTCGCGGGACCAAAAAAGCCCGATTCCGCGAATTTATCCCGCCTTACCCGAAAAGCGGCTTGCCGATCACCAGCGGATGCGCCCACACCAACAGGCCGTATAGCGCGAGGCCGCCGAGCAGACGCCAATAGCCGATTTCCTTGAGGCTGACATGCGCGCGCCCGGCAAGCAGCGCCGCGAAGGGGACGTTCGAGGAGCCGTCCCTAAATGCCGGCCAGCCCGGCCCCATGGTACGCGCCTTTTTGCGGTCGATCGCCAGCGTGCCCGCGAGCGCGAGAAACGCGAGTGCGCCGAAGAAGATCAGCGAGGCGCTATCGCCGTTCGCGGCCATGTGGGCGATGCCCCAGAGGCCGATGCCCCACATCACCGGATGGCGGGTGACCTTGATGATGCCGGCGGGCTTTTTCTCCTCCCCCACCAGGCGTTCGAGGCCGACCGCGGTCGGGTTGAACATCGTATAGCCGGCGAACACGAAAACCGACGCCGGCACCATGAGCCCCAACGCGAGATGGCGCGCGCCGGTACCCAAGCTCCATAACTCGGTCGTCGGCGTCTTCAGATACGCGAGGATCATCCAGGCCAGGAACCCGGCCGCTGCCAGCGAAAACAGAATAACGAACGCCGCTTCGCCGAGACGGCGCACCAGGGTGGCGCGCATCGGCTCGCTCGATACGATGAAATGGCTCCCGACAAACGCCAGCGATGCGATAACCAATTCCGTCATTTCCGCGCTCAAGGCCACCTTCTCCCTCTTGTTTTCGTTCTGCGTATCACGGCTTCATGCAAAACGCCAGGACGCTTCGCGGCAACGCAAAAACAGCCGAAAACTTCCTCAAATGTCCGGTATTTCGACGTTATGTTGGCGGCAGGCCGCGAACAGGGTGTTGCGCAGCATGCACGCGATGGTCATCGGCCCGACGCCGCCGGGCACCGGCGTGATCGCGCCCGCCACCCGGACCGCCTCATCGAAGGCGACGTCGCCGATCAGCTTCTTCTTGCCGCCGCGCTCGATCCGGTTGATGCCGACGTCGATCACCGTCGCGCCGGGCTTGATCCAATCGCCGCGAATCAGCTCCGGCTTGCCGACGGCCGCGATGAGAATATCCGCCTGGCGGCACTCGCCGGGCAGGTCGCGGGTATGGGAATGCGCGCTCGTCACCGTGCAGTTTTCGCGGAGCAACAGTTGCGCGACCGGCTTGCCGACGATGTTGGAACGCCCGACCACGACCGCCTTCATGCCGGCCAACGACGGATGGCATTCCTTGATCAGGAGCAGGCAGCCGAGCGGCGTGCACGGTACCATGGTATCCGGTTTGTTCGCCAGCAGGCCGCCGACATTCATCAGACTGAAGCCGTCGACGTCCTTCGCCGGATCGATGGCGTCGATCACCTTGTAGGGATCGATGTGATCGGGCAGCGGCAACTGCACCAGGATGCCGTTGACCTTCGGATTCTTGTTGAGCCCGCGCACGAGGATGAGCAGCTCCTCCTCGCCGATGTCGGCGGGCAGATTGTGCTGGTTCGAGGTCATGCCGACGTCGGCGACGCGCTTGTTCTTGTTTTTGACATACACCTGACTCGCCGGGTCGTCACCGACCAGCACCACGGAGAGATTGGGCGTCAGGTTGTGCCGGTCCTGCACGTCGTCCACCGCGTCGGCGATGTCCCGGCACAGCCGCTCCGATACTGCTTTTCCGTCTATGGTCGTCGCTTTAGTCATGATTCCTTTCTTGTTTGTCTTGTTTGTCGAGTCCCGCGAGCCATGCGCATAGGCGCGCCGACAGCGCCGCGCCGTCGCCTGCCGCCAGAACCGTCTTGCGCCGCTCCTTCGCCCCGGCGATCACGGCCAGACTCGATTTCGGCAGGCGCCAGGCTTTCGCCAACAGTTTAAGCATCGCCGCGTTGGCCTTGCCCTTCTCCGGCGCCGCCGTCACCGACATCTTCAAATGCATCGTGCCGTCCGCATCCGTAACAAGGCCGTCGATCCGCGCGCGGGCGGCTTTCGGAGTCAAAAAAACGCGCACTTGCAATCCTTCCGGAACGACGGCGAACGGCATCCGATCCCCCGATAACGCCGGCACCGGTTATCCCTTGCGACCGCTCACGCGGCCTTATAGGCGATTTGGATGAGAATATCCTTCAACAGGATCAAGGCAAGGATCAGGACCAGCGGCGACAGATCGATGCCGCCCAGATTCGGCAGAAACCGCCTGATCCGCCCCAACACGGGCTCGGTGATGCGATACAGGGAATCGACCACCAGATAGACGAACCGGTTCGAGGTGTTGATCACGTTGAAATGGATCAGCCAGCTCACGATCACGCCGATGATGACCACCCACATATAAAGGTCGATCACCGTGATCACGATCCGGAAAACGGGGCCTACTACAACATCCATGGGTTCCGCCGGTCATTGTTACGAGATCCGTAAACCTATCCGCCGCCGCGCCCGCGCGCAAGACCGGGCATCTACGGGAAACCTTGACAGGCGGCCTCGAGCGAACACATTATCCCGTCCTCTTCGCCCCCCGGCCGCCGATCGACCTTCTTGGCTTCGTGGGGCGGGGCCGCGTGGGGCCGTAGCTCAGTTGGGAGAGCGTCGCGTTCGCAATGCGAAGGTCAGGGGTTCGA
>JAVJPD010000398.1:0-1119 GCA_040216475.1 Rhodospirillales bacterium | reverse complement strand
TTCCGATCTGTCCATCATAATCAATAAGCCCAAAGGCGCTTTTCGGCGGGACCAATAAAGAGGATTTTCCATGGCTGAAGCGACATCGACGGCTCCGGAAGCACCTGATGAAGGTGAGAGCCGGCGCGATTTCCTGTTGATTGCCACCGGTACCGTCGGTGCTGTTGGCGCGGCATTGGCCGCGTGGCCACTTGTCGACCAAATGAACCCTTCGGCCGACGTTCTGGCCCTAGCTTCCATCGACGTCAATCTGGCACCCGTCAAGGTCGGTCAGGCTATCACCGTCGTTTGGCGCGGAAAACCGGTCTTTATCCGGCATCGAACCCAAAAAGAGATCGACGCCGCTCAAGGGACAAAGATAGAGACTCTTCCCGATCCGCAAACCGACAAGGCCCGCACCAAAAAGCCGGAATGGCTGGTCATGGTCGGCATCTGCACGCACCTCGGCTGCATCCCGCTTGGACAAAAAGAGAACCAGCCCAAGGGCGACTTCGGGGGCTGGTTCTGCCCCTGTCACGGCTCGCACTACGACACCTCGGGACGCATCCGCAAAGGCCCCGCGCCGAGAAACTTGGAGGTGCCGCCGTACGCGTTCGTGAAAGACAACCAGATCAAGATCGGCTAGGGGGCCCGTGCAACGATGACAAAGCCAACTTGGAACAATCCGGTCATCAAATGGATCGACGACCGGATGCCGATTTTCTCGTTTATGCACGAAGAAACGGTCGAATATCCGACGCCCAAGAATCTCAATTATTGGTGGAACTTCGGCTCTCTCGCCGGAATCATGCTGATCCTCATGATCGCGACCGGCATCGTCCTTGCCATGCATTACACGCCGGACACGTCGCTCGCTTTCGCCAGCACCGAACGGATCGACCGGGACGTCAACTACGGTTGGCTGATCCGCGACCTTCACATGAACGGCGCGTCGATTTTCTTTCTGGTGGTTTATATCCACCTGTTCCGCGGCCTCTATTACGGTTCTTATAAGAATCCGCGGGAACTGCTGTGGATTCTCGGCGTTCTGATTATTCTCGCGATGATGGCGACGGCGTTCATGGGGTATGTCCTGCCGTGGGGCCAGATGAGCTTCTGGGCCGCCACCGTGATCACCAA
>JAVJPD010000397.1:0-3404 GCA_040216475.1 Rhodospirillales bacterium | reverse complement strand
TTCCGATCTGTCGATGATGCCTTTCTTGACGGCCTTCTCCCACGTGTTGAACGAGGCCGCGGCGGCCGTCACCCGGCCCTCCTTCAGCGCGGCGATCGAATTGTTATGGCTGCCGGCGATGACGATCTTCTTGAGATCGCGCGCCGGATCGAGCTTGGCCGCCAGGACCATGGCGAACGGAAAGTTGAACGACGACGTCGAGTTGGGATCACCGACCGCGAGGCTCTTACCCTTGAGGTCCTTCAGGGTCTTAAGCCCGGAATCGGTGCGGGCGTAGATGCCGGAATAATAGACCGCGTTGCCCTTCTTCACGTCCACGGCCAGCAATTCGGCGCCGCACATATCATAGGCCTGGCCGAAGGTTACCGGACCGTACCAGCCGATGTCGGCCTGATCGCCACACAGGCCCTGCACCGCGGCGCCGTAGCTGTCGCCCAGTTTCAGATCGAAGTGAATGCCGAACTTCTCGGTGATCGCGTTGAACACCGGGCGATAGTCGCTCAGCGTATCCTTGGAGCCGATTTCGGCCGGCACCATGATGACGCGCACCGGGTTGTTCTTACTGCCGTCCGGCATCGACGCCGCCATGGCAGAGGCAGAGACCAGCGCCGCGAGGGCGGCGGTTCCTGCCAGGATTTTGAGAGATTTCATCTGACGTTCCCCTTACACTTTGACGCTTACAAAAAAATCAGACCGCTTGAGAGATCGACTTGAGTGACGGAGACAGTGCCAAAGCAAAGAGTCCTCCGCGTGTCGGGGAAATGTCTGTTTCGTGAATAGTGCGGTGCACCGATAAAAATAAATTCGACATCAAACCGCCATGTCTTCGTCTCTTCATTTTCAGGAAACGAGGCCGTCATATTCGTTTCATACCATCAGCGGAGAAAATGAATTTACGGGGCCCGGCTTCCAAGCAAATCAAACCCTTCATTTCGTTTTATCCAAACCGAACGCAGCGGCGGCAATGAACGGCATGCAAAGCGAACCACCGGACTTATCCAC
This sequence comes from Rhodospirillales bacterium, assembly GCA_040216475.1. Classification (GTDB taxonomy): domain Bacteria; phylum Pseudomonadota; class Alphaproteobacteria; order Rhodospirillales; family CALINB01; genus CALINB01. The sequence continues at coordinate 2,402 of JAVJPD010000397.1, read as the reverse complement.
ATCCCGGCAACGGCAGCGCTGGATGACGATCCTCGCGAAAACCTCCGGCGAGGATCTCGAGGCCCTGTGGGAACGGTTCGATACCAAGCCCGCGTATCGATTCCTGCGCCCGCCCGAAACCGGCCTCGCCATGGTCCGGGGCCGCGCCGGCGGCACCGGCCAGCCGTTCAATCTCGGCGAGGCGTCCATCACCCGGTGCGCGGTACACGTAAGCGGCGGCGCCGCCGGCTTCGCCGTCGTTCTCGGACGCGACGAGCGCAAGGCCGAACTCGCCGCCGTGTTCGATGCGTTGCTGCTCGACCCCAGCCGCAACGCCGCCCTGGAACGCGATGTCGTCAAGCCGCTCGAAGACGCGATCGAAGCACGACGCCGGGCGTGCGCGACCAAGGCCGCCGCGACCAAGGTCGATTTCTTCACCCTGGTCCGCGGCGAGGATTGAGCGATGACCGCAGCCCCGCAACCGTTGAACCCCGGTTTCGCCGATCCCGTCACGGCGGCGCAGGCCGTGTTCCGCGGCCTGCTCGATGCGATATCCCATCCGGGCCGCATCGTCGTCCTCGAGGAAACCGTCCCGGCGCCGGAACCGCTGGAACCGGCCACCGCGGCCGTCGCCCTGACGCTGTTCGATTTCGAAACGCCGTTGTGGCTCGACACCGCGAAGGAGCCGAGCGAACGCCTCAAAAGTTATTTCGCGTTTCACACCGGTGCGCCGGTGACCGCCAATCAGGCCCGCGCCGCGTTCGCGATCGTCACGGATATCGCGAAAGCGCCGCCGCTCAACCAATTCGCTTTGGGCAGCCCCGAAAATCCCGAACGTTCGACGACGTTGCTCGTTCAGGTTCCCGACCTGCACGAGGGCCGCGGCATCCGTCTCACCGGTCCGGGAATCGAATCGGCACGCTACCTCGATATCGAGGGGCTTCCGCAAACGGTATGGCAGCAGCGCCGCGACCTGAAGTACGTGTTTCCGCAGGGCATCGACATCGTCTTTACCTGCCGGGACCGCCTCGCCGCCGTGCCGCGCTCAACCCACGTTGAAATTTAAAAAGGGAAATTTAAGAGGGCATCATGTACGTCGCCGTCAAGGGAGGAGAACAGGCCATAGACAACGCGCACCGGCTGCTCGCCGAGGAACGCCGGGGCAACGCGCGCGTGCCGGAACTCTCGCTCGAACAAATCAAGGAACAACTCGCGCTGGCCGTCGACCGGGTGATGACGGAAGGCTCGCTCTACGACCGCGATCTCGCCGCGCTCGCCATCAAGCAGGCGCGCGGCGATCTGATCGAGGCGATTTTCCTGCTGCGGGCCTATCGCACCACCTTGCCCCGCCTCGCCGTGAGCGAACCGATGGATACCTCATCGATGACCGTGCACCGGCGGATTTCGGCGACCTTCAAGGACCTGCCCGGCGGCCAGATTCTCGGGCCCACGTTCGATTATACGCACCGCTTGCTGGATTTCTCCCTGGCCGAAACCGGCAAAACCGCCCGCCCGAAGCCGGCCGCCAAAGGGGCCGATGCGTCCGATACGCGGGCACCGGTACCCGCGCCCATGCCGCGCGTGATCGACGTCCTGAACCAGGAAGGCCTGATCGAACAGGAACCGGAAGAATTGCCCGGCCAGCCGGTCGGCGATCTCACGCGCGAACCGCTGACGTTTCCCGCCGGCCGCGACGTGCGCCTGCAAAACCTCGCGCGCGGCGACGAAGGATTTCTCCTGGCGCTCGGCTACTCCACGCAACGCGGTTACGGGCGCACCCATCCGTTCGCCGGCGAGATTCGCATGGGCACGGTCGGCGTCGAGATCGCCATCGAGGAATTGGGCTTTACGGTCGATATCGGCGAGATCACCGTGACCGAATGCCAGATGATCAATCAATTCAAGGGCTCGAAAACCGAACCGCCGAGCTTCACCCGCGGCTACGGCCTGACGTTCGGGTTTTGCGAACGCAAAGCCATGTCGATGGCGCTCGTCGACCGGGCCCTGCGCGCCGAAGAGCTCGGCGAGGAAATCGATTCACCGGCCCAGGACGCGGAATTCGTTCTGTATCATTCCGACAACGTGGAGGCGTCGGGGTTCGTCCAGCACCTCAAGCTGCCCCATTACGTCGATTTTCAAAGCGAGCTCGAACTGGTGCGCCGGTTGCGCGACCGGTTCTTCGACAACCCCAAAACGGCGGCGGAATAAGGGCGGATCATGGCGAACCGGAAACCCGCGGAGGGGCAGCAGCACGGTTACAATTTCGCGTATCTCGACGAACAGACCAAGCGCATGATTCGCCGCACGCTTTTGAAGGCCGTGGCGATTCCGGGCTATCAAGTGCCGTTCGGCAGCCGGGAGATGCCGCTGCCCTACGGCTGGGGCACCGGCGGCAATCAAGTCACCGCCGCCATCATCGGCCC
>JAVJPD010000396.1:0-2972 GCA_040216475.1 Rhodospirillales bacterium | reverse complement strand
CCCATTAAACAACAAATTGCGCTGAACGTCAGGCTTTTTCAGGCCCTTAAATGCTCCCTGAAACCGTTACGACGTTTCCTAGCATTCCGGCTTAATCGCCGCAAGATCGCCCAATTCACCGAAAATACCCTCTTTTTTATGGATTTCGGGTTTTCTGCCCTTTTTCCCGATTGGTTTGGGGGCTTCACGATAACCGCGCGGATCAAGGTTTCGCGAGATAGTCCAACGCCGCGGAGATGCCGCCTTTTCGGTGCGGCACGCCGGCGGCGGCCAATCCCATTTCGACACCCGACAACGTGCCCGCCAGCATCAGATCGTTGAAATCGCCCAAGTGGCCGATCCGGAATACCTTTCCCGCCAATTTGCCGAGGCCGCTGCCAAGCGACATGTTGAAGCGCTCGTCGACGATCTTGCGGAATTCATCCGCATTATGGCCGTCGGGCAATAGAACGGCGGTGAGCACGTTCGAGTATTCCGCCGGCTTTTGACACACGATCTCGAGCCCCCAGGCCTTAACGGCCCGGCGCGTCGCCTCGCCGAAACGGGCATGCCGGGCGAACACGTTATCGAGGCCCTCCTCTTCGATCATGTCCAAGGCGGCTTCGAGGCCGTACAGCAGATTGGTCGCCGGCGTATAGGGAAAGTAGCCGGTTTCGTTCATCTTCAGCATCGGCCCCCATTGCCAATAGGCCTTCGGCAAGGTGGACGTTTTCGCGGCGTCCAGGGCCTTCTTGCTGATGGCGTTGAAAGCGAGCCCGGGGGGCAGCATCATGCCTTTCTGCGAGCCGGCCACCGTCACGTCGATGCCCCATTCGTCATGGCGGTAGTCGAGCGAGCCCAGCGAGGAAATCGTATCGACCATCAGCAACGCGGGATGGTTCGCCGCATCCATCGCCTTGCGCACGGCGGCGATATCGTTCACGACGCCGGTCGACGTTTCGTTATGAACGACGCAAACCGCTTTGATGCTTTTCGATTTGTCTTCCTTCAGCTTTGCTTCGATCGCGGATGCGTCGATGCCGCTACGCCAGTCGCCGGATACGAAATCGACATCGAGGCCGAAATTGACGGCAACGTCGCGCCACAGAGTGGCGAATTGGCCGGTTTCGTGCATCAGCACCTTATCGCCCGCCGACAGCGTATTGACCAGGGAGGCCTCCCACGCGCCGGTGCCCGAGGACGGATAAATCACCACCGGACATTTCGTTTTGAACAGCGGCTTCACCCGTTCCAACAACGCTTTGGCGAAACCGCCGAACTCGGTGCTCCGATGATCCATGGTCGCACGGTCGATCGCGCGCAAAACGCGATCCGGCACGTTGGAGGGACCGGGAATCTGAAGAAAGTGTCGGCCGCGGTGCGGCGGTGCGTTTTTTGTCATGAATCTCGTTCTGTATCGGAAGTTGAGCCTCGAACATGCGGCCCCCGGGGCCGCGGCGGCGGCATTATGCAATGGCGGCAGCGGCGAACACAACCACAACCCGCCTCGAATCATGTGAATTTCCCGGTTGGCACAGGATAATATTCCCTATATATATCAACAAGTTAATACGAGGGGCCGACGCTGGCGCCGCACCTGTCCCCAACGGGCGGCCGGTGCTAGAGTTTCTCCCACCGATACTCATATGTTCCACGGCTCATGAATACAGCAGCGAAGACTTCCCGCTCCGGACGCATCGGCGACAGCCGGTTGGCGGCACGGCTGCAAACAGAACTCGAAGGCGACGTTCTGTTCGATGCCGCCGCGCGCGGCCGCTACAGCACGGACGCCTCGATCTATCAGATCGAGCCCATCGGAGTCGTCGTGCCGAAAACCGAACAGGATATCCTGCGCGCCGTCCACGTCGCGGTCGACGAGGGCATCCCCGTTCTGCCGCGCGGCGGCGGCACCTCGCAATGCGGCCAAACGGTCGGCGAGGCCTTGGTCATCGATACCTCGAAACACTTGAATAAGGTCGTTTCGTTTGAGCCGGAAAACAAGCGGATCACCGTACAGCCCGGCATCGTACTCGACCGGCTCAACAAATTTCTCAAACCGCACGGCCTGTTCTTTCCGGTCGACGTCTCGACCAGCAGCCGCGCCACCATCGGCGGCATGGCCGCGAACAATAGCTGCGGCGCCCGCTCGATCCGCTACGGCAACATGGTCCATAACGTTCATGCCATCGACACGGTGCTCGCGAACGGTACCGAATACCGCTTCGGCGAGGTGCCGGCGAACCTCGACGGCATCGACGATCCGGTCTATCTCGATCTCGTGCAACGGATGCGCGCACTCGGTGCGCGCGAGGCCGAAGAGATCGCGGCGCGATTCCCGAAATTGCTGCGCCGGGTCGGCGGCTACAACATCGAGACCATCTCGCCGCAAGGCCACAACATGGCGCATCTCCTGGTCGGCTCGGAAGGCACCCTCGGATTCTTCCGGCAGATCGAGTTGGACCTGCAGCCGATCCCGCCGAACAAGGTGCTCGGCGTCTGCCATTTCCCGACCTTCTATCAGGCCATGGACACGACCCGTTTCATCGTCGAACTGGGCCCCTCGGCGGTCGAACTGGTGGACCGCACCATGATCGATCTGGCCCGCGAGATCGACACGTTTCGCCCCACCACGGATCGTTTCGTCAGAGGCGAGCCGGAAGCCCTGCTGCTGGTCGAATTCGCCGGCGAGGACGGCGCCGAACAGCATCGCAAACTCAAGGATCTGGTGCGCCTGATGGCCGATCACGGCTTCCCCGATAGCGTGCTCGAGGCCACCGATCCGGCCTTTCAGAGCGAAATCTGGGAAGTACGCAAGGCCGGCCTCAACATCATGATGTCCATGAAGGGCGACGGCAAACCGGTCTCCTTCATCGAGGATTGCGCCGTCGCGCTCGAGGATCTCGCCGAGTACACCGACCGGCTGACCAACGTCTTCAAAAAGCACGGCACCCACGGCACGTGGTACGCGCATGCTTCCGTCGGCAAGATCGGAA
>JAVJPD010000395.1:0-1549 GCA_040216475.1 Rhodospirillales bacterium | reverse complement strand
CGGACATCCTCGTTGTACAAGGACACCTCGTAAAGCCGGCCTCTGCTGAACGGTGGGTGAATCATCCGTTTCCCCCATGAGCGGTATTTCGGGCATTCTGCCGGGCGTCTTCACGACGATAGCCTCCCCTTCTAACCCCTCAGGGTTAAAAATAAGTTTCAAAACGGCGGAACTTTGGTAACAGCCCGGGGAAAGTCAGGCCCCGGCGGCAAGCCGCTTACTCGTAATCGATCTTGATGATCTGATCGACGACGTACCCTCTATCGGGAGGGTATTTCGCTTGCGCCTTACGGCGCGCATGTTCTTCGTTATCGGCCACGAATTCGAAATAGTGGATATTTTCCCAGCTATCATCGAGACTCTTGTGGCGCTCCCCGAATTTGGTGAGATCGCGCACCTCGGCATTATAAATTCCGACCTCGAATGTTGGCATCCGACACCCCTCCATTTTTCGTCACATTATGCCCAAAGGCATGAACTTGGCAAAAGAATTGCTCCGGCCTCGCGGGCCCGAGCCCTCTGTTTTCAGGCCGGTTTCCGCAATCTGCTACAGTCCGGCCGCAAAGCGCCGTGCTTCCTCGAGATCCCCGGGCCGGTTGATGTTGAAGAACGGATCGAACGGCGCGGCCGGGAATTCGGCCTCGGCAAGGGCATACCGGGCCGTCCACCGGTCGATCTTGCGGATTTCCTCGACCGTCAAGCTGTGGCGGAGATCAGCGGCCAGGCGGATGGGCCATAACGCGAAGACCGGATGGGTCCGCCCGTCGGAAACCGCACAGGCCATGTCCGCGCCCTCCGCGTCGATCGCCGCGAACAGCCGGGCAACCAGATCGTCCGGAAAGAACGGCGCATCGGTCGCGAAGGTCGCCACCCAATCCGCTTGGGGCGCGTTCGCGGCAGCCCATTCCATGCCGGTCAGCACACCGGCGAGCGGCCCCTGAAAGCCGCCGACAACGTCGCCGACGACGGGCAGATCGAACGGCGCGAAGCGCGCCGGATCGCCGTTGGCGTTGATGATCAGCCGATCGACCTGCGCCCGCGCCCGCTCGATCACGTGCGCCAGGATCGGCCGCCCGGCGATTTCGCTCAGGTTCTTGTCGCCGCCGCCCATGCGCCGCGACTGCCCGCCGGCCAGCAAAACGCCGATCACGGGCTTCATCGCTCGCCCGCGCCCTTGCGACGATGCGCGGCGGGCTCCTCCTCGATCTGATCGGGATCGGCGTCGAACACGATCCGCTCCTCGCCCGACAGCGCGACGAACCGCTTGCCGCGCGCGCGCCCGACCAGGGTCAGGCCGACCTGCTTGGCCAGCGATACGCCCCAGGCGGTAAAGCCGGACCGTGAGATCAGGATCGGAATTTCCATCTGCACCGTCTTAATGACCATTTCGCTGGTCAACCGGCCGGTCGTGTAGAAGAACTTGTCCTTCGGCGAAATGCCGTTGAGGTACATATAGCCGGCAATCTTATCGACGGCGTTATGGCGGCCGACGTCTTCCATATAAATCAACACGCGGTCTTCCCGGCACAAAACGCAGCCGTGAATCGCG
>JAVJPD010000394.1:0-3660 GCA_040216475.1 Rhodospirillales bacterium | reverse complement strand
AAGTTCGCCGAGCCGATGGACGACGACGAGATGAACGCGCTGTTGGCCGAGCAGGGCGAACTGCAGGAGAAGATCGACGCTGCCAACGGTTGGGAATTGGAGCGGACCATCGAAATCGCCATGGACGCGTTGCGCTGTCCGCCGGGCGACGCCGACGTCGAGAAACTGTCGGGCGGCGAGCGCCGCCGGGTGGCGCTGTGCCGCCTGTTGCTGCAGCGCCCCGATCTGCTGCTGCTCGACGAGCCGACCAACCATCTGGACGCGGAATCGGTCGCCTGCCTCGAACGGTTTCTCGAGGATTACGAGGGCACTGTCATCATCGTGACCCACGACCGGTATTTCCTCGACAACGTGACCGGGTGGATTCTGGAGCTCGACCGCGGCCGCGGCATTCCCTACGAGGGCAATTATTCCTCCTGGCTCGAGCAGAAGCAGAAACGTCTCCAGCAGGAAGAGAAAGAGGAAAGCGCGCGCCAGCGCACCCTCAAGCAGGAACTCGAATGGGTGCAGGCGTCGCCGCGCGCCCGCCAGACCAAGAGCAAGGCCCGCATCACGGCCTACGAGAGCCTGCTGGCGGCGGCCAACGACCAAAAGATCGAAGCCGCGCAGATCGTCATCCCGGCGGGGCCGCGTCTCGGCGATCTGGTGATCGAGGCGCAAAACCTGCGCAAGGGGTACGGCAATCGCCTCCTCATCGAGGATTTGGATTTCCGCCTGCCGCCGGGCGGCATCGTCGGCGTGATCGGTCCCAACGGCGCCGGCAAGACCACGCTGTTTCGTCTGATCACCGGCCAGGAGCAGCCCGACGGCGGCGCCATCCGCCTCGGCGATACGGTGGTGTTGGGTTACGTCGATCAGTCCCGCGATAGCTTGGACGGCAAGAAAACCGTGTGGGAGGAAATTTCCGGCGGGCTTGATGAAATTATTCTCGGCAAGCGCACCATGCAGAGCCGCGCCTACGTGGCGCAATTCAATTTTCGCGGCGGCGACCAGCAGAAACGGGTCGGCGATCTGTCGGGCGGCGAGCGTAACCGGGTGCATCTCGCGAAGATGCTGAAATCGGGCGCCAACGTGCTGCTGCTCGACGAGCCGACCAACGATCTCGACGTCGATACCCTGCGCGCGCTCGAACTGGCCCTGGTGGAATTCGCCGGTTGTGCCGTCGTCACCAGCCACGACCGCTGGTTCCTCGATCGCATCGCGACCCACATGATCGCCTTCGAGGGCAACAGCCAAGTGGTGTGGTTCGAGGGGAATTACGACGACTACGAAGCCGATCGTAAAAGACGGCTGGGCGCCGAGGCCGAGCAGCCTCACCGCATCAAATATAAACCGCTGACGAGAGCGTAAGGGGATAAGGAGAGCGGCCCGGCGTTTTTACGCTTGCGAATGCTTACCGGTCGATTTCCTTTTTGAGCGAGGCGGTCTTTTCGCGCAGCACCTCGATCAAGCCGGATATCTCGCCGCCCTTTTGGCGGATGATCGAGCCGAAATCCGAACGCATCGTCTGGCTCATGCTGGTGCCTTCGACGACCACGTCGAAGATTTTATATTTGTCGCTGTTCTTGCCGACGCGCCAATCGACCCGGACCGGCGTCGTGTTGCCCGGCTGGGTGATCTCGGAAAAGACCGTCGCCATGCGGTCGTTATTGGCGAGCGTCTTGTTGATCGTGAGGCCTTCGCCCGTGTACTGCGCGAAACGATCGACGTAGGAGACGACGATCAGGTCCTCGAACAGTTTCAGGTATTCCTTCTGCTGCTCGTCCGTGGCCTTGCGCCAGTACCGGCCCAAAATCCATTGGCCAATGGTCGTGACCGCAAAGTTGTCGTTGAAGAGTGTGCGGAAACGCTCGATCCGCTCGGAACGCGGCACGCCTTTCGTGGTCAGACTTTTGAGCGCCTGATCCGAGAGTTCGTTGATGAATTTCTTGGCGCCGTCCTCGACGGATGTCGCCGCGAAGGCGGGGCCGGCGGCGGTCAGCGCAGCTATCAGCGTCAGGCCTAAAAAAGCGGCGAGGAAGGTACGTCGGATCATCATGGCGATAGTTATAAGCGGAATTACGGTGCGCGTGAAGCCGCATCTAGGCCGGGCCCGTCAAGGCCCGGTCCCATATCCGGGGAAACGCCGCTGAGCCCGGGCATGGGGTAGTTGCCGGTCGGCTGGCCGTCGTTGATTTCGTCGCCGCGGTGTTGCCGGTACAGGCTGCGGAGCGAGGCGTAGAAATCGAGCGAGGATTTCTCGAGCTCATCCAGAACGTCGATGTTGCGGGACCGCTCGTCGATGCCGCGCACGGCGCTGCGCGCGAAAATGAGTTCGCTGCGGTCGGTGTTCGACAACCAGATGTTGAGCGGATCGATCAGGGCGTCGACGACCAAACCGACGGTGTCGCGCGGGTTCGAGGGGCCGAGAATCGGCAGGACGATATAGGGGCCTTCCGGCATGCCCCAGACTGCGAGGGTTTGGCCGAAATCCTCGTTATGGAACTTGAAGCCCACCATGTCCTGCGCCGGATTGCCGAGCCCGCCGAAGCCCATGGTCGAATTGATCAGGAACCGGACCAGGGTTTCCCACGCCCGCCGCAGTTTCCCCTGCAGGACGTCGTTGGCGAAAATGACCGGCGAACGCAGGTTGTTCAGCATATTGCGAACGACGGTCTGCACCGCGGCCGGCGTGTAGTCCCTGTAGACGAGGGCGATGGGCTTGATGATCCCTTTGTCGAGGGCCTGGTTGACCTCGAAGATGCCCCGGTTGAACGGTTCGATCGGATCGTTGGTTTGCTCGAAATCGGCAACCGCCTCGGGGTCCTTGGCATCGGGCATCGCCGCGCAGCCGGCCATCGTTAAGCCGGCCAGCAGCAGGATGGCGAAACGGGACAGCCCAAAAAAACGCCCGGCAGCGCGCGAGCGTGGGGTCGTGTCCCGGCGGTATGCGAAGCGCCATACCATGTGATGTTTCACCAATAACCTTTTCTTACCGGCATCGCCGCCGGTCAGGTTTGAATACAATTGGTTGTGGCCCTACGGAAGTATAAACGCGAGATCATGAATCCGACATCTTGCCGCCGATTCACGATGCCGCGCCGCACCCGGTTTATGGCCACAAAGTCTGCTTATTGTGGAGTATCACAGCCCACCTTAAAGACAAAGCTTCTCCGCGAAGCACACCCAGCAAATCGCCGATTGGTGGCAAAAATACAACAGTTTTTAAGGTTCCTGTCAGCAAGTGAAAATAAACCTCGACATCGCTTTCAAAAATAATATAAAGATATGTTTATATATTGAAGTCTATTGGAATAGTGGTTTCCGGCAATACTGGAGCGGGCATGAAAGAGCTATTACCGGCTCTGCGGGCAAGCGCCGAGCCGACCCGGCTGCGGATCCTGTGGCTGTGCGCCCAAGGGGAGTTGAGCGTGTCCGAACTGGTGCAGATCATGGGTCAAAGCCAGCCGCGGATTTCGCGCCACCTCAAGCTTCTCACCGAGGCCGGCCTGCTCGAGCGGTTTCGCGAGGGGAGCTGGGTGTTTCATCGGCTGGCAAGCCGCGGCATCGGCGCGGCGGTGGCGAGCAGGCTGCTCGATTTGCTGCCCGGGGACGATCCCGACCTGCGGCTCGACTCGGCCCGTCTGAACCAGGTCAAGGACGAGCGGGCCCGGGCCGCGT
>JAVJPD010000393.1:0-1610 GCA_040216475.1 Rhodospirillales bacterium | reverse complement strand
CTTCGATGGTGACGTCGGCGGCCTCGATGATGATCACGTCCTTGAGGCGGTGCAGGCGCCCCATGAGAAGCGCAAGGCCGTAGCGCATCGCGTGCCAGGGGCCGGAATGGGCGAACAGGCAGACCTGGAAACTCGGATCGTGCAGGTTCGCCTTCGGTGCGCTGATGAAGCCGCCGCCGTAATGCTTGCCCTTGGCGATGATGACGGTGCCGGCTTCGTAAAAGATGCCGTCCGCCGTCACCCGGTAGCGGAAACGGGAATACCGGAACAGGCCCTGCAGCGAAGCGATGACGTAGGCCAGCTTGCCGAACCGTTTCTTGAGGCCGAGATCGACGTTGGCGACGACGTGGGCATCGAACCCCGCACCCAGCATCATCGTGAAGTAGTGGTTGTCGACCCGGCCGACGTGGATGGTGTGGGTCGGCCCGTAAATAAGCGCGTTGACGATATCGCCGACGCTTTTGCGCAACCCGATTTCGGCGGCGAGCACGTTCGCGGTGCCGAGCGGAATGATGCCGAGCGGGATGGCGGACCCGATCAGGCCCGCGACCGCTTCGGCAATGGTGCCGTCGCCGCCGGCGACGACGACCGCGTCGGCTTTTTTGGCGAGCGGGCTTTGCGCCAGTTTTTCGGCGTGGCCGCGCGCGCCCGTGACGCGCAACTCGACGATGCAGCCGTAACGTTTTAATTGCGCCAGGATGACTTCGAGATGGCGATAGCGTCGCAGGCCCGCGATCGGATTGTAAATCACGAGCAATCGGCGGCGGCGGTTGAGGCCGGAGGCGGGGACGGGCGCGGCGTTCATGGATACTTAAAACGGCATGGTCTGTTACGGTTTTATTACAATATTGTTTAAGTATTGTTTCAATAATACACGGGAAATATTAATAAAATCTAAGTATAAACCTTGTAATACATTAACGGGCTATATATTGTGCCGTCACGTTGACACTGATCCTGGGAATCGTTGCATGAATGCCTTATCCGATAAAAATCACCGTTATCGTGCCATCTGGATTTCCGACGTGCATCTCGGGACGCCGGGGTGCAAGGCCGAATACCTTCTCGACTTTCTGAAATACACGGAATCGAAGTACCTCTATCTTGTCGGCGACATCATCGACGGCTGGCGGATGCGCCGCTCCTGGTACTGGCGCCAGACCCACAACGACATCATCCAGAAACTGATGCGCAAGGCCCGCAAGGGCACGCGGGTCATTTACGTGCCCGGTAACCACGACGAGAGTTTCCGGGATTTCGCGGGCCGCCGCTTCGGCCGGGTCGCAATCCTCGATCAAACCGTTCACGTGACCGCCGACGGGCGAAAATTTCTCGTCCTGCACGGCGATCAGTTCGACAGCGTGGTGAAATACGCCAAGTGGCTGGCCCTGCTGGGCGATTGGGCCTACGGCATCACGCTTAAAATGAACGATTGGCTCCATTCGGCCCGCCGTCTGTTCGGCTTTCCCTATTGGTCGCTGTCGGCGTTCCTCAAACACAAGGTCAAGAACGCGGTCGAATACATCAGCCGGTTCGAAGACGCGGTCATCGCCGAAGCCCGGCGTCACAAGGTCGACGGGGTCGTGTGCGGGCACATTCAGATCGGAAGA
>JAVJPD010000392.1:0-3300 GCA_040216475.1 Rhodospirillales bacterium | reverse complement strand
CGCGCGCTCGGCATCAACGGTGTCGCCGGCAACCTCGGCATCGCGTTCGCCTCGTTGCTCGCCGGCGCGCTCGCCGAATGGTTTCACTGGCGTGCGGCGTTCATCGTGCCGGGTATCGCGATCATGCTGGTCGGGGTTGCCTTCATGATGTACGCGCCGCGGATCGAAGCGGCGGGCAGGAAACCGTCGGCGGCGAAAGTGCAGCTGAGCCGCGATCTGCTGCCGCGCTTCTTCATCGTGCTGCTGACGGCGACGGTGTGCGGCGGGCTGATCTTCAACGCAACCACGATCTCCATGCCGAAGCTGTTCGACGAACGTTTGACGGCCATGACGCAGAGTACCTTCGGCATCGGCGCGTTGATCTCTATCGTCTACGTCATCGCCTCGCTGGCGCAGATTTTGATCGGCACCCTGATCGACCGCTTCGCGCTGAAAACCGTATTCATCGCCGTGGTCGCGCTGCAGGCGCCGTTCCTGTATCTGGCCGGGGTTTCCGAGAATCTCGCCATGTTCGCGGTGGCCGTCGGCATGATGTTCGTCGTGTTCGGGCAAATCCCGATCAACGATGCCATGGTCGCCCATTACACCCACGAAAGCTGGCGCTCGCGGGTCTATGCCGCGCGTTACGTGGTGACCTTCGGCGCCAGCGCCGCGGCGGTGCCGTTCGTTGCTTTCCTGCACGATCGGACCGGCGACTTCGGCCTCAGTTTTTCGATTTTGAGCGTCATCGCTCTCGGTACCCTGGCAGCGGCGCTGTTCATGCCGACGGCGAAAGCCGCGCCGCAGCCGGTGTGACGGCGGTCACAACCGCTTCTCCGTTAATCGTTTAAAACGGCCCGTTCGGTTCCTATATGCAGGCAACCGATTTTCTTCGGACGGGAGAAACAGGGCGGAATAAACAGGATTGAGGGGAGCGCGATGAAACCGATCCGCATATTTTCATTATTTTCTTTTATTATTTTCGGGGCCGTCGTTCTTGCCGGTGCGGGCGCCGTTCAGGCGGCCGACATCGCCGGGCAGGTTCTGCGCATCAAGAATGCGGTAAGCGTAAAGCTCGGCGATCTCGAGTTCAAGGAGCTCGGCGTCGGCTCCGTCGTCAGCGTCGGCGATAGAATCGTGACCGGGCCGAACGCCCGCGTCGAAATGCGCATGCTCGACCAATCCGTGATCACGCTCGGCGAGAATTCGGAATTCATCATCGAAAGCTATCTGTTCGATCGCGAGAAAGGCATCGGCAAGGTGCTGCTCAAGGTCGCTGTCGGCACCTTCCGCGCGGTCACCGGCGGCATCGGCACGGTCCGCGAGAAATCCTTCGCGCTCAATACCCCGGTGGCGACCATCGGGATTCGCGGCACCGACTTCTGGGGCGGGCCGCTCGACGGGATTTACAACATCGCGCTGCTCGGCGGCGAAGCGATCTACGTCGAGAATACGGGCGGCCGGGTCGAAATCGACCAGGTCGGCTACGGCACCACGGTCGGCAGTCCGGACGTGGCGCCGACGCCGCCCATCCAATGGGGGCAGGCTAAATTGCAGCGGGCGAGCGATACCGTCGCGTTCTGATCACGGCCCCGTCACGTCACGGACCCGTCACGGAACGGTTTTTTCGGTCTCGTTCCAGAGCAATTCGCCGCGCAGGAAGGCTTGCGCGGGCACGCTTTGGGGCTTTTCGAAAAACGCGTCGGCGCGGGTCTGTTCGATCAACCGCCCTTGGTTGAAAAACAGGACCTCGTCGGCAAGCCGTTTGGCTTGGCCGAGATCGTGGGTCGTCATAATGATCTTGCAGCCGCGGGCGTGAATGGCCTCGATGATTTTCTCGACCGCGTGCGTGGCGGCGGGATCGAGGCTGGCGGTCGGCTCGTCCAGGAACAGAACCTGCGGGCGCAGCACCCAGGCCCGCGCCAGGGCCAATTTTTGTTGTTCGCCGAAAGACAGAACCCGTGCCGGTCGGTCGGCGATGGCGTTCAAGCCCGTCAGGGCCAGGGCCTCGGCGATCACGGCGCCGCGTTTTTCTTTCGGCGCATCATGCAGGGCGAGGGCGTAGGCGACGTTCGCGGTGACACTGCGCCGGAGCATGACCGGGCGCTGAAACACCATCGCTTGGTATTGCGACGCGGTTTTACCGCCGCCGCCGTGCCAGAGAACCGTTCCCGCGCTCGGCTTCAAGAGGCCGTGGCAAAGCCGCAGCAGCAGACTTTTGCCCGAGCCGTTCGGGCCCAGGATGATCGTCCTCGGTCCGGCCCGGAGCGTAAAGGAAACGCGATGAATCAACGCCGCGCCGCCGAGGGTCAGGCAAACGTCGCGCATCTCGAGCGGCAGGATCGTTTCGGTGCGCATCAGGCCATCTGCTTTCGATGCGCGATGTCGCGGACCAGATAGGCTGCCGCGTTCACCGACAGCGACAAGGTAATCAGGATGATCCCGAGCGCCAGGGCCAATGCGAGATCGCCCTTGCTGACTTCGAGCGCGATGGCCGTCGTCATCACCCGGGTGACGTGATCGATATTGCCGCCGACGATCATCACCGCGCCGACCTCCGCGCTCGCCCGCCCGAATCCGGCGAGGATGCTGGTGATGAGCGTGAAGCGCGCCTCCCACAGGAGCGTCGGCACGGCGCAGGTGACGTTCGAGCCGAGCGAACGCAATTGCTCGCCGTATTCCGCCCACAGGTCCTCGATTACTTGGCGCGTCAAGGCCGCGATGATCGGCACGATCAGAACGGTCTGTGCGATGATCATGGCGGTCGGCGTGAACAGCAGGCCGAACACGCCGAAGGGGCCCGCGCGCGACAGCAGCAGATAGACGATCAGGCCGACCACCACCGGCGGCAGGCCCATGAAGGCGTTCAGCAGAACGATCAGGCCGCGTCGGCCGGGGAACCGGTAGAGCGCGACGGCGGCGCCGAGCGGCAGGCCGATCGCGGCGGCGAAGAACACGGCGGACAGGCTGACGCGCAGGGACAGCACCACGATCTCCGCCAGGTTCGGATCGAAGGTCAGGACCAGCGAAAGGGCCTTGCCGATGGCGGCGCTGAAATCGGGCATGCTACAGCGTTATGATATAAATTACATAAGGAGGGCCATATTAGGGGAAAGACCGGCGCGCGTACAAACCAGAATGTGCCCGAAAACGGTGGGTAATATTCCACTTTGAAATTTGGGGAGGAATGCCCATCCTTCGACAGGCTCTGGATGAGGCAGTCCGGCGGTTCTTTTCGACCTCACCCAGAGCTTGTCGAAGGGTGAGGGGGAACTGAGACACTACCAAACGGTAAATGGCTTACCGTTGCCGTCCCATTCT
>JAVJPD010000391.1:0-4037 GCA_040216475.1 Rhodospirillales bacterium | reverse complement strand
ACAAATGGCAAAAGGCGGACGAGGACGACTGGCTGGAGCCCTTATCCCTGTTTGCGGTCGGGCGCATGATGGACCTGATCCGCGAGGATCTGGCTGCGATTGGAGTCGAGCACGACGTCTTTACCTCCGAGCGCACCCTGGTCGGAGCGGGCGCGGTAGAGGAGGTGCTGAAACAGCTCGAGGACCGGGACCTGGTGTATGTCGGCGTGCTGGAGCCGCCGAAGGGCAAGACCCCCGAGGATTGGGAGGAGCGCCCGCAGACATTATTCCGCGCCACCCAATTCGGCGACGATGTGGATCGGCCCTTGAGGAAATCCGACGGTTCCTGGACCTACTTCGCTTCCGACATCGCCTATCACCGCGACAAGTTCCGGCGCGGCTTCAAGACCATGATCGACGTCTGGGGCGCCGATCACGCCGGCTACGTGAAGCGCATGCAGTCGGCGGTGAAGGCCGTTACGGAAGGAGCGGGCGCGCTCGACGTCAAGGTCTGCCGCCTGGTGAACCTGTTGGAGGCCGGCGAGCCGGTGAAGATGTCGAAGCGGGCGGGGACCTTCGTGACGCTCCGCGAGGTGGTCGATCGGGTCGGCAAGGACGTGCTGCGCTTCATCATGCTGACCCGCACCGACGACAAGCCGCTCGACTTCGATTTGGCCAAGGTCATGGAACAATCCAAGGATAATCCGGTCTTCTATGTGCAGTACGCGCATGCGCGCATCCGTTCCGTGTTCCGCCACGCCGGGGAGATGTTCGATTCGGCGGAATTGACCCCAGAGGCCCTGATGACGTCCAATCTTTCGCTTTTGAGCGACGAGACGGAACTGGAGATGATCAAGCTGATGGCCGGCTGGCCGCGCCTGGTGGAGCAGGCCGCCGTGGCGCATGAGCCCCATCGGGTATCTTTTTATCTCAATGACTTGGCCGCTCTTTTTCATCTTCTGTGGAATAAGGGCAAGGACGATACCCGGCTCCGGTTTTTGAGCGAGAGCGAGCGCGATCTGTCGCGCGCGCGGCTCGCCTTGATCCAGGGCGTGGCTTTTGTCATAGCCTCGGGTCTTAATGTTTTCGGAGTGACTCCGGTTGAGGAGATGCGTTGATGGTTCCCGCCGACGACGCGGATAGGCTTCCGACCACCGAGCAGGCGGCTTCTCGGGACGGCGACGGATTGACGTTCGAAC
This sequence comes from Rhodospirillales bacterium, assembly GCA_040216475.1. GTDB lineage: Bacteria > Pseudomonadota > Alphaproteobacteria > Rhodospirillales > CALINB01 > CALINB01. The sequence continues at coordinate 2,859 of JAVJPD010000391.1, read as the reverse complement.
CGGTCGGCCAGCGGCCCCGGCGGCGGCGGCGTTTGGTCCGCTACGCCGTGTTTTTCGGGATCGTCTCGGTATCCGCCGCGGCGGCTTGGTTCATCATCGATTCCGGCCTCATCGGCGGCCGTCGGGGCGACTCGATCCCGATCGTTCACGCCAACAAGGACCCGATCAAGGTCAAGCCCGACAGCCCCGGCGGCATGGCCGTGCCGGATCGCGACAAGCTCGTCTACGACCGCCTCGCGCCCGGTTCCGCGCCCGCGCCGGTCGAACAATTGCTGCCGCGCGCCGAGGCGCCGATGCAGCCCCCTCAACCTAAACCGGGCGACACGCCGAAAGAGGGCGCGGCGCAACAGCCGGTGCCGGCCCTGCCGCCGGTGATGCCCGAGGGCGTGAAACCGGATACCCGGAGCGCGCCGCCGTCGTCGCCGCAGCAGGTCGAGACGGTCACGCCGAAGAACATGCTGCCGAAACGCTTGAGCGAGGACGAGAAACGCACGCCGCCGCCGTCGTCGCCGTCGGCCATCGAGACGCCGGTCAGGAAGATGGTGACCGGCCGCGAAGAACCCGCGAAAACGGAAACCCAACAAGCGGAACCCAAACAAACGGAATCCAAACAAACGGAACCGCCCAAGACGATCGAGTCGCTGCTGGCGGAAACCGCGTCCCGGCCGCCCGCGAAAACCGGCGGCGAGCCGTACCGGGTGCAGTTGGCCGCCGTGCGCAGCAGCGAACGGGCGAAACAGGAATGGGAGCGGATCAAAAAGAAAAACGCCGACGTTCTCGGCAAGCTCGACCTTTCCGTGATGCGCGCCGATCTCGGCGCCAAGGGTATTTATTACCGCCTGCGGGCCGGGCCGCTGGCTTCCGAGACCGAGGCGCGGGCGGTGTGCTCGAAGCTGTCGGCCCGCAAGGTTCCCTGCCTGGTCGTGCGCCCCAATGGATAAGATGCATGGCTGACGCGCTGACCGCGCCGGCCGTTTTCGGATGCGCCGGGCCGGCGCTCTCGCCGGAGGAACGCAGCTTCTTTCGCGAGGCCAATCCGCTCGGGTTCATTCTGTTTCAGCGCAACTGTACCGATCCCGATCAGGTTCGCACCCTGGTCGACAACCTGCGGGCCTGCGTGGGCCGCGCCGACGCGCCCGTGTTGATCGATCAGGAAGGCGGGCGGGTGGCGCGCCTGAAACCGCCCCATTGGCGCGCGGCCCCGGCGCCGGGCGCATTCGCGGCGCTGGCGCAAAAAGATCCCGAACGCGCGGTCCGGGCGGCCCGGCTCAATGCCCGCCTGATGGCCGCCGAGCTGGCCGATCTCGGCATCACGGTCGACTGCACGCCGGTTCTCGATATCCCGCGGCCGGGCGCGGACCCGATCATCGGCGACCGGGCGCTCGGCGATGCGCCGGAGACGGTGGCGCGGCTCGGCCGCGCCGTATGCGAGGGCTTGCTCGACGGCGGGGTGCTGCCGGTGATCAAGCATATTCCCGGCCACGGCCGCGCCCCGGCGGACAGCCATAAAACTTTACCGGTGGTCGAAACCGGGATCGCGGCGCTGCGGGAGTCGGATTTCGCGCCGTTCAAGGCGCTGCGCGACATACCGTGGGCGATGACGGCGCACGTGCTCTATACGGACCTTGATTCCGCGGCGCCGGCGACCACATCCAAGACGATCATCGGCGACATCATCCGGGGCGAAATCGGTTTTCAGGGCGTGCTGGTGAGCGACGATCTCTCCATGCGGGCGCTAGCCGGCGATTTTCGCGAGCGCGCCGCCATGTCGCTTGCCGCCGGGTGCGATATCGTCTTGCACTGTAACGGCGATAGGGCCGAAATGGAGGCGGTGATGACGGGCTGCGGGGCGATGGGCCTGGACGCGATATTGCGCCTGCAACGCGCCGAGTCGGTGCGAACCGCGCCCGGGGGGGGCGAGCGGGCGTTCGACCGGGCGGAAGCCTTGAGCCGTTTCGACCACCTGATGGAAGCCGTTTCGTGAACATCGACAACATCCTGTTTCAAATCTCGGTCTGGACCCTGCCGGTCATCATCGCCGTGACCATGCACGAGGCGGCGCACGGCTGGGTGGCCTCGAAGCTCGGCGACGACACCGCCAAGGTTCTGGGCCGGGTGACCTTCAACCCGGTCAAGCACGTCGACGTGTTCGGCACCCTGATCATGCCCGCTTTGCTGCTGTTTCTCTCGGGCGGGCGGATGATGTTCGGCTACGCCAAGCCGGTACCGGTCGATTTCAGCCGCCTGCGCCATCCGCGCCGGGACATGGTGCTGGTGGCGCTTGCCGGGCCGGGCACGAATCTCGCGCTCGCTTTTGGCGCGGCGGCGGCGTTCCATCTGCTGCCGATGGTCTCGGGCGATGTCGCGGCCTGGATCGGGCATAACCTGCGTAACGCTTTATGGATTAACTTAATTCTATGCGTTTTCAATATGTTACCGATTCCGCCGCTGGACGGCGGCCGGGTCGCCATCGGCATTTTACCGGCGACGCTCAGCCGCCCGTTGGCGCGCTTGGAACCGGCCGGGTTCATCATTATTCTGGCGTTGATTTTCCTGGTGCCCATGTTGGGCAATACGCTCGGCGTCGATTTGAACGTGTTCTGGTGGCTGGTCGGGGCACCCGCCGCCCAACTGCAGATATGGATCGCCCAAATCATGGGGCTGGTATGAGTGAAACCGTGAACGAGCAGCCGAACGAGCAACCGGCGGAACAGCCGGCCGAAGGACCGGACGGGCAGCCGGACGGGCAGCCGGGCGGGCAGCCCGAGGAATTCGCAGCGGACATCGAGTTCGAGGAGGACCATCCGGAAAGCGCCAAGGACGGGGCCTTCATCGTCGATCTCGACGGCTTCGAGGGGC
>JAVJPD010000390.1:0-2750 GCA_040216475.1 Rhodospirillales bacterium | reverse complement strand
CGTCCCATTGCCCGGTGCCGAGCATGCGCACCTTCGCCGGATCGATGTCGTAAAACGGCAAGAGCGCGGCGAAGGTGCGCATGCTCGGCACCGGGCAATGGGACGAACCGGGAATCGGCCGCGAACCGGCCCTGGTCGGCGGCTGGTACGCCGCCCCGCCGCCCGATTCGCGCGCCAACTTCGAGGCCCAGTACCGCCAAACCTACGGCGAACTTCCGCCGCGCCTGGCGACGCTCGCTTACGATGCGACCGCCTTGGCGACCGTGCTGGCGCGCGGCACCAACGAGGGCGGGGATGCCGCCGAAACCGGTATTCCCGGCGGGCCGGACTTCTCCTTCAAGGCGCTGACCACCCCGAGCGGTTTCGCCGGGCGCGACGGCATTTTCCGCCTGCTGCCGGACGGCCTGCCCGAGCGCGGCCTGTCGGTGCTGCAGGTCGGCCCGCGCGAGAACAAGGTGATCAGCCCGGCGCCCGATTCGTTTTCGCAACAGGCGGCGAAGTAGTTTTTACAAAACTCACGCGATCAGTTTCGCCAGGACGGCGTTGAGGCATTGCCGCCCCATCGCGGTCGCGCGTAAAACATTTTCATCGTTTTCGACGTAGCCGCCCTCGATGAGCGTTTTCAGCGCATCCGTATCGAGGCACGCATCGAGCGCGCAACCGAACTGCGTTTGGAAATCTTTCCGCGAAATGCCCTCGCGCAACCGCAGGCCCATCATCACCGCCTCGCGTTGCGCGTCTTCCGGCGCGAGCGCCGTGCGTTTTACCGTACCGTGACCTTTCGTCTCGACCGCCGTAAGCCAGCTTTCCGGCGGGCGGATCTGAACCACCGCCTCGGCCGTGTTGTTTTTTCGCAATCGGCCGTGCGCGCCGGGGCCGACGCCGAGCCATTCGCCCGAGCGCCAGTACGTGAGATTATGGCGCGACTCCTCGCCCGGCTTGGCGTGATTGGAAATCTCGTAAGCCGGTAAATTAAACGCCTCCAATATTTCTTGCGTGATTTCGTAAAGCCCCGCACCCGTGTCCTCGTCGGCGGCCTCGATGCGCTCGCGGTGAAACGCCGTGCCCGGTTCGATGGTGAGCTGATAGACCGACAGATGCGAGCCCGTAAGCCGCAACGCGTCTTTCAGTTCACGGCGCCACGCATCCACCGTCTGTCCGGGCCGCGCGTAGATCAGATCGAACGAGTAGCGCGCGAAGGTTTTCGCCGCCGCCTCGATGGCGTTCAAGGCCTCTTCGTGGTTGTGCCGCCGCCCGAGGAATTGAAGGTCGTCGTCGTTCAGCGCCTGCACGCCGATGGAGACGCGATTGACGCCCGCGCTTTTGAACGCCTCGAAGCGCGAGGTTTCAACGGATGAGGGGTTGGCTTCCAGCGTGATCTCGATGTCGGGCGCGAACGCCCAATGCCCGGCGGCCGCCTCGATGACGCCGGCGGCCGTTGCGGGCTCCATCAACGACGGCGTGCCGCCGCCGAAGAAAATGCTGGTGAGCGTGCGGCCGCGCGTCTCGGCGGCGAAGTGCGAAAGCTCTTGCAGATACGCCGCGCGCCAGCGGGCCTGATCGACGGTTTCGCGCACGTGGCTGTTGAAGTCGCAATACGGGCACTTCGATTCGCAAAACGGCCAATGGATATAAAGCGCGAAGTCGTCGCTCATCGAATCGGGCCCGGTTCTGTTTTAACGGAAGCAAGCTCCCACCAGCTTGGCGAACGCGCGCGCCCGGTGGCTGACCGCGTGTTTTTTCTCCGGCGGGGTTTCGCCGAAGGTAATGTCTCTGCCCTCGGGTTGAAAGATCGGATCGTAGCCGAAGCCGAGATCGCCGCGCGGCGGCCACACCACGGTGCCGTCGATGCGGCCCTCGACGGTTTCGCAGTGGCCGTCCGGCCAGCAGAGCGCGAGGGCGCACATGAAATGCGCGCTTTTATCGTCGTGCGGCGCCAGAAGATCGTGCACCTTCTGCATCGCCGGGGCGAAGTCGCCGTTCACGGCCCAGCGCGCGGAATAAATGCCGGGTTGTCCGCCGATGGCATGTACGCAGAGCCCGGAATCGTCGGCCAGAGACGGCAGGTTCGAGTCCGCCGCCGCCGCCTTGGCCTTGAGAACGGCGTTCTCGGTAAACGTCGCGCCGGTTTCCTCGGGCTCGGGCAGGCCCAAATCGCCCGCCGAGATGACCTGAGTGCCATAAGGAGAAAGCAAATCGGCGATCTCGCGCACCTTATCTTTGTTGTGCGACGCGATGACGAGCCGGCCGTCTTCGAGCGTGCGCGCCATGGCTAATCGATCTTCAAGGCTTTGCGCTGCAGGACGGTAAGATCGTTCACGCCTTTCTTGGCGAGCGCCATGAGATCGTGGAACTGATCTTCGGAAAACGCGAAGTCCTCGGCGGTGCTTTGGATTTCGACGATGCCGCCGCGCCCGGTGAAAACGAAATTGGAATCGGCCTCCGCCGCGCTGTCCTCGGTGTAATCGAGATCGAGCACGGCGGTGCCTTTATAAAGACCGCACGAGATCGCGGCGACCTGGTCGGTCAGCGGCACCTCGTCGAGCACGCCGATGGCGACCATTCTCAGGAACGCCGCGTGCAGGGCGACGTAGCCGCCGGTGATCGAGGCCGTGCGGGTGCCGCCGTCGGCCTGGATCACGTCGCAGTCGATCTTGATCTGCATCTCGCCCATTTTTTTCAGATCCGTCACCGCGCGCAGGCTGCGCCCGATCAGGCGCTGGATTTCCTGGGTGCGGCCCGTCTGCTTG
>JAVJPD010000389.1:0-4409 GCA_040216475.1 Rhodospirillales bacterium | reverse complement strand
CCGTTGGTTCTGATCGTCGAGGACGACCCCGCGCTCGTCGAATTGTTGAAGTACAACCTCGAAAAGGAAGGCTACGACACGGCCGTCGCGACCGACGGCGAAGTCGCGTTGACGCTGGTTCAGGAAGAAGAACCGGTTTTGATCATCCTCGATTGGATGCTGCCCAAGTTGTCGGGCATCGAGGCCTGCCGCCGGCTGCGCCAGCGTCCCAACACCGCGAAGTTGCCGATTATCATGCTGACGGCGCGCGGCGAGGAGGACGACCGCATTCGCGGCCTCGAAAGCGGCGCCGACGATTATATCGTCAAGCCGTTCTCGCCTTCCGAACTGATCGCCCGCGTGCGCGCCGTGTTGCGCCGCTCGCGCCCGGAGCTGACGGAAGAGGTACTCAGCTACGAAGGCATCGTGATGGATCTCGCCACGCATCGGGTGATGCGCAACAAACGGCCGCTGCACCTGGCGCCGACCGAATACCGTCTGCTTCGGGTTTTGCTCGAGCGTCCGGGGCGCGTGTTCTCCCGCGAGCAGTTGCTCGATCAGGCCTGGGGGCGCGACGTTTACGTCGAGCAACGCACGGTGGACGTCCACGTCCGGCGGCTGCGCAAGGTGCTGAACGCGGCGGGCGAGCCCGATATCATCCGGACCGTGCGCGGTGCCGGCTACGCCCTCGACACGTCTCTCAGTTGACGCATGCCGATCTTTGCCCCCTGCCGATGAAGTCGGCTAGATCGGATTCACATCAATGACTTAGAGCCGATTCACATGGGTGTCGGGTCACTATAAGCGATTCCGACAAACCATGACCGGCTCTAGGGCAAGCGCGACGACTATCCTTTGACGGTTTTGTCCGAAAAAAGCTAGGGTGGCCTTGGCCTGATTCTGGGGAGGGGCATGACGACATCCCGGTTTGCTCTCAGCCGCGTGTTGATGCGGGTTCGCCGCGTGGTGCGGAACGACCAGCTCATCCTGTCCGTCCTGGCGGTGATCGTCGGTATTTCCGTCGGCGGTGCCGTCATTCTGTTTCGCGAAAGCATTGATTTCTTCCAGCGGCTGTTTTTTCAGTCGCCGCCGGAATCGCTCTATTTCACGGCAATCGGGCTGCCCTGGTGGCAGATCGTTCTGGTGCCGAGCGTGGGCGGCCTGCTGGTCGGCTTGTTCGTCTGGCGGTTCATGCCCGAGCGCCGGCCGCACGGCCTGTCGGATGCCATCGAGGCCAGCGCGCTGCGCGGCGGGCGGATGTCGGCGACGAGCGGCCTCAAGGCGGCGTTCGTCAGCGCGCTGTCGATCGGCTCGGGAGCGTCCGTCGGGCGCGAAGGTCCGGCGGTGCATTTGGGCGCTTCTCTCGGCGCCTGGCTGGCCAAACGCCTGCATCTGACGCGGTCACTCTCGCGGGCGCTGCTCGGCTGCGGCGCGGCGGCCGCTGTCGCGGCATCGTTCAACGCGCCCCTGGCGGGGGCCTTGTTCGCCAACGAGGTCGTGATCGGCCATTACGCCCTGAAGACGTTCGCGCCGGTCGTGATCGCGAGCGTCACCGGCACGGCCGTGTCGCGGGCCTACTTCGGCGCCTACCCGGCCTTCGTCATCGACAAGAACGTGATCGCCTCATTATGGGAATTTCCCGCCTTCGTCGGCCTCGGCATCGTCGGCGGCGTGGTCGCGATCATTCTGATGCGCGGTGTCGCGCTCGCGAGCCGAGCGTCGGCGAAACTGCCGGTGCCGCCGTGGTGCCGGCCCGCCGTCGCCGGGTTCGCCGTCGGCCTGATCGCGCTCGCGTTCCCGCAGGTGCTCGGTGTCGGCTACGGCGCCACCAGCGAGGCGCTGGCCGGCAAGCTCGTCCTGTGGGTTTTGATCGGCGCCGCCCTTGCCAAGATTATCGCCACTTCGATCAGTCTCGGTTTCGGCTTCGGCGGCGGCATCTTCAGCCCGTCCCTGATGATCGGCGCCATGGTGGGGGGCGCCTACGGCATCGTCGCGACCCAGATTTTTCCGGAGCATTCGTCGGGGCTCGGCGTCTATACCATCATCGGCATGGGCGCGGTCGCCTCGGCGGTGTTGGGCGCGCGGATCTCGACGACTCTGATCGTTTTCGATATGACCGGCGATTGGGAGCTGACCACGGCGGTGGTGGTGAGCGTGGTGGTCGCCGCCGTCGTGACCCAGCAGATCTTCGGCAGAACCTTCTTCACGTGGCAGCTCGAAAACCGCGGCCTCGATCTGCAAGGCGGGCTCGAAGCCGTGTACCTGCGCTCGGTCAAGGTCCGCGACATCATGTCCCAGGACAGTGAGGTCGTCGCGATCGACCTGAAGCTCCAGGCCTTGCGGGACCAGCTACAGCGCTCGTCGCTCGGCAAGCTGTTCGTCGTTCGCGACGGCGTGTTGGCGGGGACCGTTACGCTCGCGGACCTCAGCGAGGTCGCGTTCGATCACGAGTTCGACGATCTCGTGAACGCCGGCGACGTGGCCCGGGCTCACCCGCCGGTTCTCTCGGCCGACGACGATCTCGGCACGGCCTTGAAGGTGATGCAGGAAACCGGCGAGGAGCACATCGCCGTCGTCGAGAACGGCAAGTCGATGAAGTTCCTGGGCTGCCTGCACGAGCGCGACGCGATGCAGTCCTACAATCGGGCCTTATTGGAAAGCCGCCGGGAAGAGCGCGGCATATAGAGCAGATCCGGGAATCATGTGAATCTGCTCTAGCTTATTAATGACGATCGGATTCACATGATTTATCGGAATATTCCTGATTCCGATAAATCATGATCCGATCTAAACCATTCAGCGTTTGTCGATTTTGAGCCAGTCGTAGCGGCTCTGCGAGCGGACGTCGACCCGGCGGACGTTGATGTCCTTATGCTTTTCGGTGACGACGTCCACCGGAATCGGCGTGCCTGCCGGGCCCAAAGACCAGACTTTCTTGTAAAGGCCCTCGAGCGTCTTGATGGCTTCGCCGTTGATGCCGAGGATGAAGTCGCCGGGCTTGATGCCGGCCTGAGCCGCCGGGCCGTTATCGGCAATACGCAGCACCAGAAGGCGGCCGCCGGATTCGCTCAGATGAAAGCCCAGCCACGGCCGCGCGGGGCCGCTCGGGCGGCCCTGCTCGAGCAGGTCGACCATCACGGATTTGAGCGTGCCGACCGGCACGAACACGTTGCCGGGCAATTGCATGCCGGGCGCGATGGTGTCGTGCACGAAGGTGTTGCCGATGCCGTGCAGATGGCCGTCTTCGCCGAACAGCGCGGCGCCGGTGTATTCGGCGTGAGGCGGCGAGGTGAAGATCGCCTTATCGAGTACGTATTCCCAATAGCCGGCATAGGGCCGGCGCGACACCACTTGCGCGGCGCTGACCGGCGGCATGCCGGCGTGGCTGACGATCATGACCGGGTTGCCGGGCTCGAGCGAATCGCTGCTGCCGAATTTGACCGGCTTGAGATTGAGCGGCTGCGTCGCGCGCAGCAACGCAAGGCCCGATGCGTTGTCGTAACCGACGATCCGGCCGGGAACCTTCTTGCCGCCGGGCCGGATGATTTCGATATCGTTCGCCTCGAGGATCAGATAGCCGATGGTGAGGATAAGGCCGGTCGAATCGATGACGACGCCGCTGCCGGTTCGCTCGGTGCCGAGGAATTTGACGGTCGAGGCGTTCGCCGGAATCTTGGCGCGGATTCCGACGACCGCGCGCAGGATCGTCGAGAGCGACTCGAACGGTTTGATCTTGGCCGGGGGGGAGCCGCCCGGTTTATCGCTTTTCGGTCCTTTCGGCGGCGTCACGCCCTGTTTGGGGGGCTGTTCCTGCATCTGCGCCGGGGCGGGCGAGGGCAGGGACAGACCGCCGGCGGCGAGCGCGGCGACGAAAACCGCCGAAAGCCGGGACCGCCTGACGCGGGGCGGGAACATCACCGGCAAAATCATCGTGAAAATCATCGGCAAAAACATGAGGGAATCGGATCGCCTGCGGAAAAAACGCCGTGCCGCGAGTGTAGCATCCGGGCGCGGGCGGGGGAACGGTTCCCATCGGGGCGCCGCCCGGTTTCCGTCCGGTTTTTCGTCCGGTTCTTGCGCGGCGCGGCGGCACGGGAAAAGCCGGGGAAAGCTGGGGCAAGCCGAGGCAAGCCGAGGCAAGCCGAGGCAAGTCTCCTGTGCCGGGCGGCGAGACATGGTATAAGAATCGGATGTCCGATCCGTTTTCCTTGACGGACCCGCCGGCCGAAGAGCCGGGGCGTTCCGAAAATCATGCCGGTACGATCCCGGCGCCGCGTCCCGCCTATCTCGATACCTTGAACGAAGCCCAGCGCCGCGCCGTCGAGACCATCGAAGGACCGGTCCTGGTGCTGGCCGGCGCCGGCACCGGCAAGACCCGGGTCCTGACCACGCGGCTCGCGCACATTCTGCTCAAGGGGCACGCGCGGCCG
>JAVJPD010000388.1:0-2553 GCA_040216475.1 Rhodospirillales bacterium | reverse complement strand
GAAAAGTTGACGGGCAAGCCCGCCGAAGCGGCTGCCGATTGGCTGGAGGCGGCGCAAAACCGTCTCGCCGCCGAACGTGCCCTGGCGACGCTGCACGTGCAGGCGGTTGCGCTGCTGGCCCCGTCGTCGACCCCGTCGAAGAAGTAGGCGGCGGCGCGGCGGCATGTGGCGCGTTTTCCGGATATTGATTTTCCTGGTTCTGGTCGCTTCGGCGGCGGGGTGGCTCGCCAATCATCCGGGCACGCTGCGGTTCGATTGGCTCGGCTATCGTATCGACACCTCGGCCGCGGTGCTGGTGTTCGCCGTCGCCGTCGTTGCCGGTGCGGCGGCGCTGTCGTACCGGCTCTGGGTCGATCTGCGGCGCGCGCCGAAACGGTTCATGGAAAAAATTCGCGCCCGCCGCCGTGAAAAAGGCTTCGCGGCGCTTTCGCAAGGCTTGGTGGCGGTCGCCGCCGGCGACGGGTCGGCTGCCAAGCGCCAGGCCCGGCGCGCGGAAAGCCTGCTCGCCGAACCGGCGGTCACGCGGCTTCTGTCGGCGCAGGCGGCGCAACTGTCGGGCGATGCCCAGGCCGCCAACCGGTTCTTCACCGATATGCTGGGCCAGGGCGAAACCGAATTCCTCGGCCTGCGCGGCCTCTTGATGCAGGCGATCAAGCGCAACGACAGGGCCGAGGCGTTGCAATACGCCGAACGGGCGTTCGCCGCGAAACCGCGCAGCGAGTGGGTCGCCAAGACCCTGTTCGATCTGCAGGTGCATACCCATCGGTGGCGCGATGCCGAAGCGACCCTGCAGCGCGCGGTCAAGAGCAAGGCGATGGCGTTCGATTCGATCCGCGCCGACCGCGCGACGGTGCTGTATCAGTTGAGCCTGACCGACTCGGAACGCGGCGCCGACGAAGCCGCGTTGGCGCACGCGCAAAAGGCGCACGACCTCGCGCCGGGGTTCATTCCCGGGGCGCTCCGTCTCGCCCGCCTGCTGATCGCCGACGGGCGCCGGCGCAAGGCGGCGAGCGCGCTGGAGGTTTCGTGGGCGCACGCGCCGCATCCGGCCATGCTCGATCTCTATTGGGAGGCCTGCGAGGCGGGCGACGCCATGCACCGGGTGCGCGCCGCGCAGTTCCTTTCCGGCCTCAACCCCGGGCATATCGAGAGCCGCCTCGCCGTGGCCGCGGCGGCGCTGGAGGCGCGTCTTTGGGGGGTCGCGCGCGCGGCCCTCGAGGCGGCCCTCGAGGAAGCCGATCTCGCGCCCGGGGGGGCCGGGCCGACGGCGCGGGTGTGCCGGCACATGGCCGCGCTCGACGAGGCCGAACACGGCGACGACGATAGCAATGGCGGCCGTGCCCGGGATTGGCTCCTGCGGGCGGCTTCGGCGCCGCCGGACCCGGCGTGGGTGTGCGGTGCCTGCGGCAACACGGCGGACTCATGGCAGGTGCTGTGCGGCAATTGCGACGGCTTTAACGTCTTTTCCTGGCGGGCGCCGGCCCGGGTGGTTGCCCTGCCGGATGCCGGTTCCGGCGCGGGCACCGGCGAGGAAGCCGGAAACGCGGTGGGATCGGCGACGTCCCTGCCGCGCTGGCCGTTCGTGCCGGCGGGGCCGCCTTCGGCCAAACCCGGCGATTGACGCGTTTCATGACTGTGATTGACGCTTCCGAAGCGGCGCAGTAAGTAAGGCGGGTCCATGGACACGGTTTGCCGCCTTAGCTCAGTTGGTAGAGCATCGCATTCGTAATGCGAGGGTCGCGTGTTCGAGTCACGCAGGCGGCACCATTTCCCCCGAAGCTTTAAATGCATTTAATAAAGCGGGATGATCTCGCGCAGGTGCGGATACATGTCGCCGATCAGGGCCGGCGGCCACGGTACCGACAGGATGTGGTGGAACAGCAGGAAGGCGAACCCCCACATCAAACTCGAAATGATGAGCGTGGTCTTCCACGGCTCCTTGCCGTGAATCCGCATGAAGCAGATCAGGAACACGAACACCGACGGCAGCAGGCCGATGACGCGCGCGGTTCCCAGGAAGAACAGCAGCCACGCCAGATAGGCGGCGGCGCGGACGCCGATCTCGCGGCGGCTGAGATTGCCGAGCGTGGATTTGATGTCCATGATCGCGCTCGGCGCGGCGGGCTTCGGAATGCCGTCCGGCGCGCCGGGTTGCCGGACGGTTTCGGTCGATACGAAGAAATTCTTGAGGAGCTGCAGGGTGCAGAAAATCAAGCCCGTCCAGCCGCAGAACTGCGGCACGACCTTCGCCGATAGTTCCCAATCCCGCGAACTCATGATCGTGAAGACGAAAAACGCGATCATCAGCAACGTGAAACCGGTGTCGACGGAAAATTTCGCGCCGTTCGCGCCGAAGCGAACTTTGACCGTACGGTCGCGTTTGCGGTAATCGCGGATCAGGGGCCACATCACGCCCAGCACCGTAATCACGAGCACGACGATTACGACCGGGCGGGTCAGGAACGTAAAGCCGTACGCCTGCACGGAGATGAACATGTAGCGCTCGACCAGGGCGCCGAGCACCACGCCGAGCAGCACCGGCGGACGCGGCCA
>JAVJPD010000387.1:0-3055 GCA_040216475.1 Rhodospirillales bacterium | reverse complement strand
GTGCGGTTGATGTCGACGTCGTTGCGCAATTTTACTTCCGACAACGTCGAGGTGTCCCTCGACAGCATCGCCTCGATCCGGTTCGGCGATTACCTCAATTCGATCCCCCTGCCGGCCATGATCAGTGTGTTCAAGGCCGAGGAATGGGATAACCACGGCCTGATCACCGTCGATTCGAGCCTGATTTACTCGATCGACGATGTGCTGCTCGGCGGGCGGCGGGGCACCGCGGCCATGCGCATCGAGGGCCGGCCCTACACCACGATCGAACGCAGCTTGGTCGAGCGCATGGTGCACGTCATGCTGCAGGACCTGAGCGCCGCGTTCGAGCCGTTGAGCCCGGTGACCTTCCGTTTCGACCGGTTGGAGACGAATCCCCGGTTCGCGACGATTTCCCGGCCCTCCAATGCCGCCATCGTGGCACGCCTGCGCATCGACATGGAGGACCGCGGCGGCCGCCTCGAATTGTTGATTCCGTATGCGACCCTGGAACCGGTCCGCGAACTGCTGTTGCAGATGTACATGGGCGAAAAGTTCGGCCGTGACTCCATCTGGGAAACGCACTTGGCGGAGGAATTATGGGTGACGGACGTCGATCTCGTCGCCGTGCTGGACCAGCAGGTTTTGCGCTTGAGCGATGTGTTCGACCTCAAGGTCGGTTCGCGCATTATGTTGAACGCCGCGCCGGATTCGTTCGTCGATCTGCGCTGCGGCGAAGTTTCCCTCTACACCGCGAAAATGGGCCGCAAGGGCGGCCGGCTCGCCGTGAGAATTGAAAAACGACTCATAGATTAGGGAGTATAACCGTGGCGCTATCACTGGCTTTGGACATTCTTGTGGCAGGATTGCTCGCCGTTACGATTTGCTACGCGATGGTGTTGAACCGCAAGATCAGCACGTTGCGCCGCGACAAGGCCGAGCTCGAGAAAATGGCGACCGCCTTCAATGCCGCCACCACGAAGGCTGAGCAGAGCATCAAGAAATTGAAAAGTACGGCGGGAGAATTGAGCGAGCAAATGGATAAGGCCCGGTCGCTGCGTGACGATCTGGTGTTTCTCACCGAGCGCGGCACGTCCGCCGCCGACCGGCTCGAGGACATGGTCCGCACCGCCCGCGACAGCGAGCCGGGATCGGCAGCGCCGCGTAAACCGGCAAACGAGCCGTCCGATTTCGGGTCGTCGGAATTCAGCGTCTCGGAATTTCCGAAGCGCCAGGCCGCCGGTAAAAACGGCTCGAATCAGCGGACTCGGGCCTCCGGATCGCGCACGGATGCCGAGCGGGCACTGATCCGTGCCTTGCAAGCCGTTCGTTAGGCCTCACATAACAAACGAGATTTAAAACCCGGAACGCCCCGCGATGATGTCCTTTATTTCACGCTTCCGATTGCTGCCGGTGACGATTTTCGCCGCCGTGTTGATGCTGTCGATCAAGCTCGGCACCATTGCGGGCGATGTCGATACCGTGATCAACGGCTTGTTCGCCGTGGGCGGCGATGCGAAAGCGCAGCAGCCCGCGAAGCCGGGGGCGCCGACGTCTTTGCCCGGCGTGCAGCCGGTGCCGACACCGCAGCCGCGACAGACCCCACAGTCTCCGACAGCCTTGCCGGGCGTGCAGCCCGTGAAGCCGCCGCGCGGCAATGCACCGCCGCCGCAAGCGCAAACCCTTCCCGCGCCGATCGCGCCGGGCGCCATGGTGCCGGGGGCCGCGATGCCGGGGCCGGGAGCGCCCGAACCGCCGGGGGCGGCGACGCTTCTCAGCAAGGATCCGACGTTGCTGACCCAGGCCGAAATCGATCTGCTGCAGCAATTGGCGGACCGGCGCGAGCAGATCGAGGCCCGCGCCCGCGAACTGGATTTGCGCGAAGGGTTGCTCAAGGCGGCCGAGAACCGGATTTCCAAGAAAATCCAGGATATGAAGGCCCTGCAGGTCACCATCAACGGCTTGATCAAAAAGCACGATGCCCAGCAGGACGCCAAGCTCAACAGCCTCGTGAAGATTTACGAAAACATGAAGCCGAAGGACGCGGCGCGGATTTTCGAGGAGCTTGAGCTCGATACCCTGTTGATGGTGGCGGAGCGCATGAAAGAGCGCAAGTTGTCGGCAATCATGGCCAAGATGGACCCCGTCAAGGCGCGCGAAGTGACGATCGAGCTCGCGCGGTTGCGCAAGTTGCCGAAACCGTCGGATGCGTTGCCGAATACCTGAGCGGCGATTGGGGCGGTATTCAGCCGCTAAACTTGTTAAACTTGAAGCGCGCCGGCGCCGCGGCCGGCCGAAATCGCTTTGCCGGCATGTGGGGCGTCTCCGGCATGCATGCCGGCGGGGTAGTGGCTGACGAATGATGGATGGATATGACAACAGTATAAAAACCGCCCGGTCGTCCACGGCGAACAGCACGTTCTTTCTGTTCTTGGCGCTCTATCTTCTGGTGCTGGCGTTTTTCATTCTGCTGGTGAGCTTTTCGACGCTCGAGGACGTCAAGGCGAAAACGGCGATGAAAAGCCTGACGGCGACCTTCAGCACGGTTTTGCCGAGTACGGACCCAACGGCGCTGCAATCGGAAGACAGCAGCGCGTCGGGGCAGGCGTTTCAGGAACAGGTCACCGGTATCTTCGCGACCTCGCTTCAGGTGGCGAAGGTCGAAATCGTCCAACCCGGCCGGTTGATGCGGATCATCGTGCCGACGGATGCCCTGTTTCAGCCGGGCACGGCGAAAATCCGCGAGGCCCAGACGGCACTGCTCGACCGGATCATCGCGACTCTCAGCGGCCGCCCGCCGGGCATGCGCCATGATCTGGAGCTGGTCTTGGGCGGGCGGTTCGTCAAGGACAAGGATTTGTCGACGGAGCGGAACATGGAGTTGCGCCGGGCGGACGCCTTCGTGCGCGCGATGCTGTCGCGCGGCGTGCCGCCCGACAGCGTGACCGTCGGCGTAAAGCCGGGCAATCCCGATGTGATTATCATGTGGTTCTTCGTGCGCAGTATCGATGAGCTGCGCGAAAACCTGAAGCATCTGCGTACGTATCGCGAGCAGAACTGAAGCGGTTGAATCGGC
>JAVJPD010000386.1:0-4560 GCA_040216475.1 Rhodospirillales bacterium | reverse complement strand
GTTCGAACTCGGCGGCGGCGGGCGCAGACGGACCGGCTCCATCTTTTGTGAAGACGGGGTTTGCGCCATTTGTTTGGGGGCCTCGCGGGTCACCGCCGGGGCCGGGGCCGCCTTGGGCGGCGGCGGGGCCGACGCGATCGGGGCCGGCGCGGGTTTCTTGCCTTGCGGTTCCTCGCTCAGCACGTTGACGGCGTCGCCCTGACGCGACGGCGCGGACGCGTACTTGCGCCCGGAACGATCGGCGGCACCGAGGCCGCTCGGCACGGTCGCCAGCGACGGGAACGGCTTGTCGGCGCCCGGCGGTACCTTGCCCCGATCGGCCTTCAACTGGCTGTCTTTTTCCTTGTCTTCCTCGGCCTTGCGGGCGGCCTGACCTTCCTTGTCGTCGCCCGTGAAAAAATCCATGGTGCTCTTGTACCACTCGGCCGGGTTCACCGCGTCGGGCACGGAGGAGCAGCCGCCGAGCAGAAGGGCGCCGCCGAAAACGGCGCCGTAAACCAGCGGCGCGGCCGAAAGCCGGACCCGCCCGCCTTTATTGTTCTTATTGTTCCCGGTGATCGGTAAGCCCGCCATTTTCGCCGCCATCGTGGTCGAATCCCCTTTCTCGTCTTTAAAACCATCCCCGCCGTTCGATTCCCGGATCACCCCAAACCGTTCCGGCAAATCGGCCGTGAGTCTACCTCATCATGGCCGGGACTTGGTTAACAATATGCAAACCGTCCCCGGATTTCCGGGGCCGCAAGCGCTTTTATTCCGAAACGCGCAGGAAGGCCGCCGCCGCCGTTTTCGCCGTACCCGGCCGTATTGCTGCACTGCGGTAAATACGATATGGCAAAGCGGCATCCGTTGAAGCATAATGGATTTAGCGATGAACGATCAATCGAACTCCCAAACCCCCGAGAACGGCGAAGAGCTTTCGCAGATGGCCGACATCGCCCTGCGCAGCCAGCGGCTGGTCCACGATTTCCTGCAACGCCACGCCGAAAATGCCGGCAAAGGCGACGGCGGCAACGCGGGGAACTTCGGCATGGCCGATCCGATGAGCATCGGCCGCGCCTTCTTCGAGATGACCGCGCGCCTGATGGCCGACCCGGCCAAGCTGATGCAGGCCCAGATGAACCTGTGGCAGGACTATCTGTCGCTGTGGCAGAACACCACCAAGCGCTTCCTCGGGCAAAAGGCCGATCCCCAGATCGAGCCCGAGAAAGGCGACCGGCGTTTCCGCGACAAGGGCTGGGACGAAAGCGAGGTCTTCAACTTCATCAAGCAATCCTATCTTCTCAGCGCGCGCTGGCTGCAGAACACCGTCAAGGACGTCGAGGGGCTGGATGAAAAAACCGCCCGGAAAGTCGACTTCTTCACCCGCCAGTTCGTCAACGCGCTGTCGCCCACCAACTTCGTGATGACGAATCCGGAAGTGCTGCGCGAAACATTGGAAAGCCGCGGCGAAAATCTTCTCAAGGGCCTCAAGAACCTGCTCGACGATCTCGAGGAAGGCGAAGGCCGGCTCAACATCCGCATGACCGACCGCGACGCCTTCGAGGTCGGGCGCAATCTCGCGGCGACGCCCGGCAAGGTGGTATTCCGCAACGACCTGTTCGAGCTGTTGCAATACGCGCCTTCCACGGACACCGTGTGTGCGACGCCGCTGCTTCTCATCACGCCGTGGATCAACAAGTTCTACGTGCTCGACATGCGCCCGGAGAACTCGCTGATCAAATGGCTGGTCGACCGGGGCCATACCGTGTTCGTCACCTCCTGGGTCAATCCGGACGAAAAGCTCGCCAGGAAATCGTTCGCCGATTACATGACCGAAGGCGCGCTTGCCGCCATCGACGCGGTTTGCGCGGCCACCGGCGAGAAGCAGGTGAACGTGGTCGGCTATTGCATCGGCGGCACCCTGCTCGCCGGCACGCTCTCCTACATGGCGGCGAAGAAGATCGACACGGTGAAATCCGCGACGTTCCTCACGACCCTGGTGGACTTCACCGACGTCGGCGATATCGGCGTGTTCATCGACGAGGAGCAGGTCGGGCAGCTCGAGGAGAAGATGAAGAAGCGCGGCTATCTCGAAGGCCACGAAATGGCGGGCACCTTCAACATGCTGCGCGAGAACGATCTGATCTGGTCGTTCGTGGTGAACAACTACCTGATGGGCAAGGAGCCCTTCCCGTTCGATCTTCTGTACTGGAACGCGGACTCGACCCGCCTGCCCGCGGCCATGCACGGCTTCTACCTGCGCGAGATGTATCTCGCCAACAAGCTGATCCGGCCGGGCGCGATCGAACTCGCCGGCGTGCCGATCGACCTGACGAAGATCGCGGTGCCGACCTATTTCCTTTCGACCCGCGAGGATCACATCGCGCCGTGGAAATCGACCTACGCGGCGACGCAACTCTACAAGGGCCCGGTGAAATTCGTGCTGGCGGCCTCGGGCCATATCGCGGGCGTCGTCAACCCGCCGGCGGCGAAAAAGTACAGCCACTGGACCAACGACAAGACCCCGAAAAATCCGGACGCCTGGCTCGAGGGCGCGAGCGAGTACGACGGATCCTGGTGGCCCGATTGGGACGCCTGGCTGAAGCAGCAAGGCGAGCAGGAAACGAAAAAAGGCGGCAAAGGCTCGAAAGGCGCGAAGGATGCAGCGGCGGCCGGGCCGAAGATGGTGCCCGCGCGCGAACCCGGCGATGGGAAACTGAAGGCGCTCTGCGACGCCCCGGGCACGTACGTGAAGATGAAGGCTTGAGATTTAAGATATTTAAAGCCTTTCGATTTTAATTCTCCTCCTCTCTCATATAGTCCTCGCCGAGTTCGACGTAGTGCGGCGGGATGCGTTTGAGCATCGCCATTTCCTTCTCGCCCATGGTGCGGATCGGCTTGGCGGGCACGCCGGCCCACATCTCGCCCTTCTTGACCCGTTTGCCCGAGGTGAGCAGCGCGCAGGCCGCGACCATGCCGCCGCTCTCGACATACGCGCCGTCCAGCACCTTCGCGCCGATACCGACGAACGAATTATCCTCCAGCGTGCAGGCGTGGATGCAGGCCATGTGCCCGATGGTGACGTCGTTGCCGATATAGGTGCCGCCGCCTTCTTGCGAGGAGCAATGCACGATGGTGCCGTCCTGGATGTTGGTGCCCGAACCGATGCGGATCTCGTTCACGTCGCCGCGCACGACGCAGGAAAACCAGATGTTGCAGTTGTCGCCGAGCACCACGTCGCCCATCACGGCGGCGGTGTGGGCGATGAATACGCCCTTGCCGATGGTCGGCATGATTCCCTTGTAGGGCAGAATGAGTCCGAGCATTTTTTATCCTTTCTTGTCTTTTAACGTTTCTTCGTATCGCCGTCCGGGCTTCCCCGTCCGTCATGCCGTCCCTTGCAGCCAATATCGCATGACGGCGCTGACGGCGCGAGGCCGTTCGAGGGTGGAAAGATGCCCGCAGTCCTCGATCACGACGAGGGTCGCGCCGGGAACGAGCCCCGCCATCTCCTCATGCACGGCCAAAGGCGTCAGCGCGTCCTGGCGGCCGCACAGCACCAGCGTGGGGCATGAAATCTTTCCCAGATCGGCGCGCCCGTCGGGCCGGATCATGATCGCGTGCTGCTGGCGCAGATACGCCTCCTTGCCGACCGATTCGGCCATGGCGAACACGGTTGCGGTGAGGGGCGCGTCCTCCAGGCGGCCGTGATGGATGAGAAGCGGCAGCAGGCGCGCGGTCACGCCCTTGAATTCGCCCTTTCGCGAGAGCTCGATCAGGCCGCGCCGGCGCGCGGTCTGCTCGGGGGTGTCGGCGCGGAACGAGGTGTCGAGCAGCGCGAGTTTGCTCACCCGCTCCGGCGCGCGGCGCATGATCTCCTGGGCGAGATAGCCGCCCATGGAGAGCCCGGCCAGCGCGAAGGTATCCGGGGCGCCGGCCAATACGTCATCGGCCATGGCGCCGAGGGTGTCGTGGGCCGTGAGATCGGCGACCGTGACGTCGGCGAGATCGGCCAGGGTTTCCGCCTGGTGGCGCCAGAGGGCGGCATCGCAGAGCAATCCGGGCAGCAGGATCAGCGGTTGCTTGGCGGCATTTCTTTGGGCGGGCACGGGGCTTGTGAATCCGGTTCGATCGTTCAAGACGCGCCCAAACCATAGTCCATCACCGGAACGGGACCAAGGCGGGCGTTTTCCCGGGCCGAAACGCGGTTCCGGCGTTGACATGGAGCCGGAAACCCCTAATATCCCGGTAATTTTTCAGCAACGGCACCGGCAACGTGATCTTTTCACCCGGCCAGATTTTCATTTCATGACTTTTTCCGATCTCGGACTGAGCGACCAACTGCTGCGCGCGGTCGCGGACGCGGGCTATGAAACGCCCACCCCGATCCAGGCGCAGGCCATCCCGCAGGTCCTGATGGGCCGCGACATCCTCGGCTGCGCCCAAACCGGCACCGGCAAAACGGCGGGCTTCACCCTGCCGATGATCGAGATTCTGGCGGCCGGGCGGGCGAAAGCGCGCATGCCGCGCTCGCTGATCCTGGAACCGACCCGCGAACTCGCCGCCCAGGTCGCGGAAAAC
>JAVJPD010000385.1:0-6566 GCA_040216475.1 Rhodospirillales bacterium | reverse complement strand
GGTAGACCGAGGCGAAGCGCACATAGGCGACCTGATCCAAATCGGCCAGATGATCCATCACCATTTCGCCGATGACCTTGGTCGGGATTTCGCTTTCGCCGAGGGTTTCGAGGCGGCGCTGGATACTGTTGACGACGCGCTCGATCCGGTCTTCCTCGACGGGGCGTTTGCGCAAGGCGATTTTCAGCGAGCGCAGAAGTTTTTCCCGGTCGAACGGCGCCTTGTCGCCGTCTTTTTTCACGACGGTCAATTCGCGCAGTTGCACCCGCTCGAACGTGGTCCAGCGGGCGCCGCAGGCCGGGCAAAACCGGCGTCGGCGGATCGCCGTATTATCTTCGGTCGGCCGCGAGTCTTTTACTTGCGTATCGTCGTGGCCACAAAACGGACACCGCATTTCAGTTACTCCCCCTTCAGGAATTTTTCCCAGGTCTCGGTCGATGTTTTTCTCTGGTCCACTTTCATTCTTGTGATTGTTTAGGCCGCGTATATCGGAAAGCGCGCGCACAGTTCGAGAACCTGCTTGCGCACGTCTTGTTCGACGGCGGCATTGTCGTCGGGATCGGCGGCCAGGCCGTCGAGCACCTTGGCGATCAGTTCGCCGATGAAACGGAATTCGCCGGGGCCGAAGCCGCGGGTGGTGCCGGCGGGCGAACCGAGGCGGATGCCGGAGGTGACGGTCGGTTTTTCCGGATCGAACGGAATGCCGTTCTTGTTGCAGGTGATGTTCGCGCGCTCCAGGCTCGCTTCGGCGATCTTGCCGGTCAGCTTCTTGGGGCGCAGGTCGACCAGCAGCAGATGCGTATCGGTGCCGCCCGACACCACGTCGAACCCGCTTTCGAGCATGACGGAGGCCAGCACCTTGGCGTTTTCGGCGACCGACTGGGCGTAGGCCTTGAATTCGGGCTGCAGGGCTTCCTTGAAGGCAACCGCCTTGGCGGCGATCACATGCATCAAGGGCCCGCCCTGGAGCCCGGGAAAGATCGCCGAATTGATCTTTTTGGCGAGCGCCTCGTCGTTGGTCAGGATCATACCGCCGCGCGGTCCGCGCAGGGTCTTGTGGGTCGTCGTGGTGACGATATGGGCGTGCGGGAACGGATCGGGATGGATCTTGGCCGCGACCAGTCCGGCGAAGTGCGCCATGTCGACCATGAACAGCGCGCCGACCGAGTCCGCGATCTCCCGGAACCGGACGAAATCGATGGTCCGCGGATAGGCCGAGCCGCCGGCGACGATCAGCTTCGGTTTGTGTTCCTTCGCCAGGCGCGCGACCTCGTCGTAATCGATTTGGCCGGTGTCGCGGCGAACGCCGTATTGAACGGCGTCGAACCATTTACCCGAGATCGACGGCGCGGCGCCGTGCGTCAGGTGGCCGCCGGCGGCGAGCGACATGCCCATCAGGGTATCGCCGGGTTGCATCACGGCGGCATAGGCGGCTTCGTTGGCCTGCGAGCCGGAATGCGCCTGTACGTTGGCGAAGGCGCAGCCGAACAGTTTCTTCGCCCGCTCGATCGCGAGGTCCTCGGCAACGTCGACGAATTCGCAGCCGCCGTAATAGCGCCGGCCGGGATAGCCTTCGGCGTATTTGTTGGTCATGACGCACCCTTGCGCCTCCAAGACGGCGCGGGAAACGATGTTCTCGGATGCGATCAGTTCGATCTGGTTTTGCTGGCGCGACAGTTCATCCTGAATGCTTTTCATGAGATCGGGGTCGGTCGCCGCGAGGGTTTCGCTGAAGAACCGATGATGAAAGTCCGACGGATAGGCATTTTGAACAACGGGCATTAGCGCTTCTTTTATCTCCTGGAGTTGATCGTTTCGTTTCAGGTCGGGTTCGACAGCTTATCGACCCGGCGGGCATGACGGCCGCCTTCGAATTCGGTTTCGAGGAATGCCCGCAGGCAGTCCAGAGCGACTTCGGCGCCGATCATGCGGCCGCCGAAGCAGATGACGTTCGCGTCGTTATGTTGGCGGCAGAGCCGCGCCCCGAGCGAGTCGTGGACGAGCGCGGCGCGGATTTCCCGATGGCGGTTGGCGGCGATGGAAATGCCGATGCCGCTGCCGCAGACGAGAACGCCCTTTTCGACCTTGCCGGCATGGATGGCATCGGCCAGCGCGTAGGCGAAATCGGGGTAGTCCACGGAGTTCGGGCCGTTCGTGCCCAGGTCGAGGACGCCATAGCCCTTCTCCTCCAGCTCTTTTTTGAGCTGTGACTTCAGATCATAGCCTGCGTGATCGCAAGCGATAGCAATGGTTTGTGCCGGCATGCTGACTAATTTTTGCGACCGTCCCGGGGTTGCGCTGTGATACCATATCTCGGACTCCCGTGCCAAGCAGGCACAATCTATCGCGCGGTTTTTATATTTTTTCCGCCACGCGAAAGAACGGCTGATTATTGTATAAAAACAAATGATCGGGACGAGTTATTTACGTAAAACAAGAATAAATCACCATCCTATCTTTCCAATACAGGCCCTTATAGCAAAATAACTTTTTTATATTAAGATACAAAACAAACATAATTGACAAATACTAAGCTATTAATTGAAATAATTTGACATCACTTTATCATGGCGACAATGTACTAAAAACTATTCAGGGAAAGAACAATATGAAATCAGGATTATCAAAACAGGACTTCTCTGTTGATGAGCAATACGAACAACGAGCAAGATATTACCCATGACGATATCCTTCAGATGGCAACGGATATCGTAGCCTCCTACGTCAGCCACAACCGCCTCCCCGCCAAACAAATCCCCGAAGTCATTCAAAGCGTTTATCAGACGCTCTGCGATCTCGCGGGCCGCGGCGATGGTGCGCCGCATGATCTGAGACCGGCCGTACCCGTACAACGCTCGGTCACGCCGGATTACATCGTTTGTTTGGAGGACGGCAAAAAGCTCAAGATGCTGAAGCGCTATCTGCGCACGACGTACGGCCTGACGCCGGAGGAATACCGCCGAAAATGGAGCCTTCCGGCCGATTATCCCATGGTCGCGCCGAATTACGCCAAGCGGCGCTCGGAATTCGCCAAACAGATCGGGCTGGGTAAATCGGCGAAGGCGAACAGAAAAACGCCGCGTAACCGGTAAGCCGGCCCGCGCGTTATCGGCGATTTTTCGCCATCACGTACTTCAATTTGCGAATGGCCATGCGCTTCAGGATGTCTTCCGAACAGCCTGCCGCGCCGACCATCGTGATTTCCGTGTTCGAACGCGGATCGATGGCGCACACGCGCACGGCATTGCCTTCGCGATAGAATTCGAACAGAACTTCTCGGAGTTGAATGTCTTCCGGATTCACGGCCACGATACCATCCCACAGTGCATCATGATCTTAACCGGATGATCGTTAACGGAAGAATAATGCGCGTCGGCCGGCGGCGTCACGGCAGAACCAGATCGTCCGATCCGACGGGCTCGAAACAGGCGGCGATTTCGGCGTCGTTCACCGACTCGATCGTCGTGGGCGACCACTGCGGGCGGCTGTCCTTGTCGACCAGCACGGCTCGGACTCCTTCCCTGAAATCCCCGCGCGCCGTGACCCGGCAGCTGAGCCGGTAATCGAGGATCAGGGAATCCAGTAGGGATAAATTATCTTTTATTGATAATAGCTTATGAGAAAGTTTTAAGCTGAAAGGTGATTTGCCGTCGAGGCGTGCCGGCACGGTTTCACCATCCGGCTCCCCCGCCTCGGCGGCGCGTTCAAGAGCACCGATCATGCCCGCCAAATCGCTTTCGGCAAAGCAGCGGTCGATCGTCGGGCGCATCGTTTCGAGTTTCGATGCCGGCGGCTCGGCGGCGAAATTCGCGATCGCCTCCTCGGGGGTTTTCCCGGCCACGACCGCGTCGGCCAGATCGTCGAGCCGGCCGCTCGGCACCAGGGCATCGGCCAAACCGGCGTAGAGAATATCGGGCGCCGCGAGCCGCGCGCCGGTCAGGCCGAGATAGAGGCCGATCCGGCCCGGGCACCGGGGCAGAAAATACGAGGCCCCGACATCGGGAAAGAAGCCGATCCCGGTTTCGGGCATGGCGAGCAAGGTCTTTTCGGTCGCGATCCGATGGCGGCCGTGGACCGAAATCCCGCAGCCGCCGCCCATGACGATCCCGTCCATGAACGCGATATAGGGTTTGGCAAACGTGCCGATCTCGTAATCGAG
This sequence comes from Rhodospirillales bacterium, assembly GCA_040216475.1. Taxonomy (GTDB): domain Bacteria; phylum Pseudomonadota; class Alphaproteobacteria; order Rhodospirillales; family CALINB01; genus CALINB01. The sequence goes on along the minus strand of JAVJPD010000385.1, from coordinate 2,407 downwards.
GGTATATTCCTCGCGGAACAAGGCACGGCAGAAGGCCGTGTCGCCCCGGAGGTTGGCATCGTAAACGGCGCGGATGTCCCCGCCGGCGCAAAACGCCCGGCCGCCCGCACCCCGCACGATCACGGCGCGGATCGTCGGATCGGCGGACCACTCGGCGAGCGCGCGGCGGAATCCCCGTAACATATCGAGGCTCAGGGCGTTCAGGGCGCGCGGGCGATTCAAGGTGATCAGGCCGACGCCGTTGCGCGTCTCGATGAGCAAATCCCCGCTTGAATCTCCTCTTAAATCTTCATAGGCGCTCATGGGCGTTCGCGGTATATAGGGGCCTTCTAACTCAACCAATCAGGGAGCGGTCTCGTGACTATCGAGAGCAGCAATCCGGAAACCATCGTACTGCATGGCGGGTATCGGTGCGACGAAACAATGGGATCGGTCGCGGTGCCGATTCATCAAACCACGTCTTACCAGTTCAAGGACACGGAACACGCCGAAAACCTGTTCGCCTTGAAGGAATTCGGCAATATCTACACGCGGATCATGAATCCGACGACGGACGTTCTGGAAAAGCGGATCGCGGCCCTCGAGGGCGGCGTCGCGGGCCTCGCCGTCAGTTCGGGCCAGGCCGCCTCCACCTATTCGATCCTCAATCTGGCGCGCTCCGGCGACAACTTCGTCTCCTCGACCGATCTCTACGGCGGCACCTGGAACCTGTTCAACAACACGCTGATGAAGGATCTCGGCATCGAGGTCCGGTTCGTCGATCCGGCGGACCCGCAAAATTTCGCCCGCGCGACCGACGCGCGCACCCGCTGCTACTACGCCGAAACCTTGCCGAACCCGAAGCTGAACGTGTTTCCGATCCGCGAAGTCGCCGACATCGGCCGCAGGCTCGGGGTTCCGTTGATTATCGACAACACCGCCTGCCCGATTCTGTGCCGGCCTTTCGAGCACGGCGCCGCCGTCGTGATGTATTCGACCACCAAGTACATCGGCGGTCACGGCACCTCGATCGGCGGCGTGATCGTCGACGGCGGCAACTTCGATTGGGAAGCGAACAAGGATCGCTTCCCGACGCTGAACGAGCCGGACCCGAGCTATCACGGCGCGGTCTGGACCGAGGCGGTCAAGCCGCTCGGCCCGATCGCCTATATCATCCGGGCGCGGGTGATCCTGCTGCGCGATCTCGGCGCCTGCATGAGTCCGTTCAATGCGTTTCAGCTCATCCAGGGGCTCGAGACCCTGCCCTTGCGGATGCGCGCGCACTGCGAAAACGCGCAAAAGGTCGCCGAGTTCCTGAAGGCTCATAAAAAGGTGACGAAGGTCTATTATGCGGGCTTTCATGACGGCGAGTACAAGCGCCGCGCCGAAAGCTATCTCAAAGGCGGGTTCGGCGCGCTGGTCGGTTTCGAATTGAGGGGCGGCAAGGACGCGGGGCGGAAATTCATCGATGCCCTGCAGATGTTCTATCACGTCGCCAACATCGGCGATGCCCGCTCCCTGGCGATCCATCCCGCGACCACGACCCACTCGCAACTGACGCCGGCGGAGCAGCTCGCGTCCGGCGTGACGGACGGATACGTCCGCCTGTCGGTCGGCATCGAGCACATCGACGATATCCTGGCCGATCTGACCCAGGCCCTGGATGCGGCATAGGGTGTGAGCACAGTATGAGCACCGGTTCTTCCCATCCGTTCGGCGCCTACCCGCGCACCCGTATGCGGCGGTTGCGCCGCGCGCCGTGGCTGCGGCGCCTGGTCGAGGAACATCGGCTTTCTCCGGACGATCTGATCTGGCCGGTATTCGTCATCGAAGGCACCGCCGAACGCGAACCGGTGCCTTCGATGCCGGACGTGTACCGGTTGACGCTTGATCTACTAGTAGAAAACGCCGTCGCCGCGCGCGATCTCGGTATCCCCGCCATCGCGCTGTTCCCATACATCGCGCCCGAGTTGAAGAACCCGGAAGCAAGCGAAGCCCACAATCCCGACAATCTGGTGTGCCGGGCAATCAAGGCGGTGAAGGATAAGGTGCCCGAGATCGGCATCGTCTGCGACGTCGCCCTCGATCCGTTCAATTCGGACGGCCACGACGGCATCGTCCGAAACGGCGTGGTGCTGAACGACCGGACCGTCGATATCCTCTGCAAACAGGCGTTGGTGCAGGCGCAGGCGGGCTGCGACATCATCGCGCCGTCGGACATGATGGACGGGCGCGTGCGCGCGATCCGCGACGCGCTCGACGGCAGCGGCATGCAGGATGTTTTGATTATGGCTTACGCGGCGAAATACGCCTCCGCGTTTTACGGGCCGTTCCGCGACGCGGTCGGCTCCTCTGGCGCGCTCATGGGCGACAAGAAAACCTATCAGATGAATCCGGCCAATACCGACGAGGCGCTGCGGGAAGTCGC
>JAVJPD010000384.1:0-1436 GCA_040216475.1 Rhodospirillales bacterium | reverse complement strand
TGGAAATAATCGAAGAATCGGCCGAAACGCGGGCTTATATGAAATATCCCGGCTGAAGCCGTGAAACCGCACCGATCCTATCGGCTCGGCCCCGGCCCGGCAAGAGGCTCGGTGCCGCGCGGCGGCGCTCCCGGGCGGGTTCAGCCCCGTAAAACCGGGAGTTTTGATCGTTGACAAGCGGGGGGGAGGGGGTATATTGCCGCCTCTTTCAGCGGGATTTCCCCGGATTTCGCCCCTCACGCCTTTACGGCATGGTCGGGGCCCAGCAGAGAGTTATTCATGTTCGCGGTAATCAAAACGGGCGGCAAACAATATAAGGTCGCGAAGAACGACGTGATCGTCGTCGAAAGCTTGGCGGGCGAGCCCGGCGCCATGGTCGAACTTGCCGACGTGCTGATGCTCGGCGGCGACGGCACGGCACCCGAAGTGAACGGCGACGCGCTGTCCAAGGCGGCCGTGTTCGCCGAGGTCGTCGATCAGACCCGCGGCGAGAAAATCATCGTCTTCAAGAAAAAGCGCCGGCAAAACTATCGCCGCAAGAAAGGTCATCGTCAGAACCTGACCGTGCTGAAGATTTTGGACGTGAGCCCGACCGGCACCAAGCCGAAGGTCGCGGCGCCGGCCAAGAAGGAGCCGGTCGAGGCCGAGAACAAGGAAGCGGCCGCGGAGACGGAGGCCCCCGCTAAGAAGGCTCCGGCCAGGAAGGCGCCCGCAAAGAAATCCGCTGCCAAGAAAACGGCCGCGAAGAAAGCGCCGGCTAAAAAGGCCGCCGCGAAATCAAAACCCAAGTCGAAGGAGTAATCGCCATGGCCCATAAAAAAGCCGGCGGCAGCTCACGCAACGGCCGCGACTCCATCGGCCGCCGCCTCGGCCTGAAGAAGTCCGGCGGTCAAGCCGTGATCCCGGGCAACATCATCGTGCGTCAGCGCGGCACCAAGTATCACCCGGGCCGCGGCGTCGGCGTCGGCAAGGATCACACCTTGTTCGCGACCGAGGCCGGGCAGGTGACGTTCGAGCATCGCGCCAAGGGCCGCGTGTTCGTGAACGTGGAGCCGGCATCGTAACGATTGAATGGCCATCTGCCTTTAAAAAAGGGGAATGGCCAGCCATTCCCCTTTTTTCGTATTTAAGTTTTAATTCCCCGAGTTGAACGGTCGGATGACGCGATGAAGTTTTTGGATGAAGCGAAGATCTTCGTCAAAGGCGGCGACGGCGGCAACGGATGCGTATCGTTCCGCCGCGAGAAGTTCGTGCCGCGCGGCGGTCCCGACGGCGGCGACGGCGGGCGCGGCGGTTCGGTCGTTGCCGAATGCGTCGATGGTCTCAACACCCTGATCGATTTTCGCTACCGTCAGCACTTCAAGGCCGAGCGCGGCCATCACGGCATGGGCAAGAACCGGACCGGCGCCGCCGGCCAGGACATCGTCATGCAGGTG
>JAVJPD010000383.1:0-1668 GCA_040216475.1 Rhodospirillales bacterium | reverse complement strand
ATCCGATGCCCGAGCATCCAGGTCGGAGACCAGCCCTGCCAGGCGCCCGAGCGCAGCACCCGTTCGGCCTCGCACAGGCGGCGCGGCACGGCGAGAATCAGCGCCATGGTCATGTCGGCGGTGTCCTCGGTCAGCACGTCGGGGGTGTTGGTCACGACGATCTGGCGCTCGTGCGCCGCCGCCAGGTCGATATGATCGATGCCGGCGCCGTAATTGGCGATCAGTTTCAGGGACGGCGGGGCGGCGGCAATCACGTCGGCGGTGATCCGGTCCGTAATCGTCGGCACCAGCACGTCGGCGTCCTTCACCGCATCTTTCAAGGCACCCTCGCTCAGGGGCGCGTCCTCGAGATTGAGGCGGACGTCGAACAGTTCCATCATGCGGGTTTCGACGGCATCGGGCAGCTTACGGGTCAGCACCACCCGGGGCTTGCGTTTCCTGCTCGTCGTTTTTTTCGTGTTCGCCATCGGCGATCTCGCTTTGTTGCCCGGCCGTTTCGACCGTGTTGCCCGGCCGTTTCGACCGTGTTGCCCGGCCGTTTCGGCCGTGTTGCCCGGCCGTTTCGGCCGTGTTGCCAGGGATCGTGCGCAAAAGACCCGGAATCAGGGCGTTTTCGGCAATCCGCGCGCGAGGACGGCACTCTTCCGAACGGCCCCCCGGTTTTAACGCTCTCGAAAGGGCCTTGAAACTATAATAAAAGATAATCGCTGAGAATGAGCCGCTAAAAAACGCAACGATGAGTCTTTTTCACGGCATAACGCGCCGCCCGGCGGCGCGGATACGGACGGCGGTCCTGGCCGCCCTGATCGGGCTCGCCTTCATTCCGGCCCTGCCCGCCGACGGCCGGGGCCAAGGCGTGCGCCAACCGACCGGCCTGCCGTTGCCGCGCTACGTATCCTTGCGCGCGGCCGAGGTGAACCTGCGCACCGGACCCGGCGTGCAATATCCGATCGAATGGCTGTATAAGCGCCAGCATCTGCCGGTCGAGATCATCGCCGAGTTCCGGACCTGGCGAAAGATTCGCGACTGGCAGGGCGCTCAAGGCTGGGTGCATCAAGGCATGCTGTCGGGGCAGCGTTACGCGATCGTCACCGGCGCGTTACGCACCCTCAGAAGCGAACCCGACATCGACAGCAAGCCGGTCGCGCGCCTGGAAAAGAACGTGATCGCCCGGCTGCAATCCTGCCCCGGCGCCTCGAACTGGTGCAAGGTGGAGGCCGGCAAATACATCGGTTGGCTGCGCAAGATCGAATTCTGGGGCGCCTACCCGAACGAAACGCTGCGCTGACGCGTTTTTTCCGAAATTCTTATTCGCCGGGCTGGCCGGGGAAACCCTCCGGCGGGCCGAGCTGCATGCGGTCGCGCGGTACCGCGGGCTGATTCTGCATGTACAGCACCAAAAGCGTCGACAGCGACTTCAGGGATTCGAGGTGGGTGCGCTCGTAGCCGTGCGACGCGTCGAGCGCGAAACATACGAGCGCCGTGCGGATATCGTTGCCGGCTTCGAGCGCGGCGGCGGCGTCGCTGTGATAGTATTTGAACACGTCGCGGCTATGCTCGATGTCGTAATCCCGGCACAACTGCAACAACGAATGGGTGAGATGCCAATCGTAGGGGCCGCTCGCGTCCTGCATGCAGATGGTGACCCCGTACTCGCTGGTGTTCTGG
>JAVJPD010000382.1:0-1664 GCA_040216475.1 Rhodospirillales bacterium | reverse complement strand
CCGAGAAAACCACGGCCGCCGGTCAGCAGAATGGTTTTTCCGGACAGTTTTATCGCTGCCTGCCGCAGGCGCGTGACGATTTCATCGATATCCGAGTCGAGAATGAAGGCGGTCATGTTCAATGTATCCGTTCTAATATATTCGGGCGCGCGGAAGCGGCACGATGAAGTGTCCGCCGCCCTGAAGGAATTTTCGGTGATTGTTCATGATCGGTTCGGCGAAATTCCACGCGAGAATCAAGGCATAATCGGGCTTGCGTTCGTAAAGCGCCGCCGAGGGCAGCACCGGAATATGATGGCCGGGCGTAAACAGGCCTTGCTTCAAGGGGCTGTCGTCGACGATGAAATCGATGACGTCGGGCCCCAGGCCGAAATGATACATCAGGGTCGTGGCCTTGGCCGGGGCGCCGAATCCGGCGATGGTTTCCCCCCGGGCCTTGATGTCGCGCAGCAATGCCGTCAGATCCTGTTTGATGCCGTCGATCTTGGCGGCAAACTGCTTCAACGTTGCCGATTTGTCCAGGCCTAAGCGCTCTTCTTCGGCGATCCGGGCGGTAACGGATTCGGTAACGGCGTGGGGGCCGTCGGCATGCTGCACGATGCCGCGCAGGCTGCCGCCGTGCGAGGATACCCGCTCGGCGGCGATCAGTTCCAAGCCGTGGCGGGCGAAGAATCCGGTCAAGGGCTTGACCGTGTGATAAGCGAGGTGCTCGTGGTAAATCGTGTCGAACAGGGTGTCCCGGTAAACGTCCGCCAGGTATGAAACCTCGAAAACGAAAATGCCTTCGGGCGCGAGCAGACGGCGAATACCGTTCGTAATGCCGGCGAGATCGTCGGCATGGGCGAAAACGTTGTTGGCCGTGATCACGGCGGCGGAGCCGCGTTCTTCGCGGATTTTTTCGGCCAACGGCAGGGAGAAGAAATCGGCCAGGGTTTCGATGCCGCGGTCCGTCGCCGCGCGGGCGATCCCGCGGGCCGGATCGATCCCGAGTACGTTCATGCCGGCCTTCTTGAATTGTTCGAGGAGCGTGCCGTCGTTCGAGCCGATATCGAGAACCAGGCTGCCCGGCGCGGGCTTGAAGCGATCCAGGATCGTTCGGGCGTATTCCTCGAAATGTTTGACGAACACGGGCGACGTGCCGGACACGTAAACGTAATCGGAAAACAAAACGCCCGGGTCGACCACGTCGAGCAGCTGCACGTGAGCGCAGGCCTCGCAAAAGAAAACGTCGAGGGGGAATGTCTGCTGCGCGTCGCCGAGCGCCTGCCCGGCAACGAAGGCGTTGGCGGGCGGCGTCGGGGTGAGCGACAGCACCAGCGACAGGCGGTCGCTATCGCACAGGCGGCACGCGGTGCGGCGGCGGCAAAGCAAGGTCAAGTCGCGGGTTCAGGATCGGGGCTGGAGCGGCGGAATCCGCACCACGTCGGATTCGTATGTTTCCTGATCGCGGGGGTTGCGCCCCAGGGTCAAAAACATCGTATCCTCGGGAAACACCATGACGTGATCGACCAGGGGCGGCGTGAAAAAAAGCTCGCCGGTCTTGACGTGAACATGCTCGGGCGTTTCCTCGCTGCCGTGCGGCCGGTGATAGTAATCGATCGAGCCGGACACGACGTAACACAGGTGCCAATCGGTCTTGTGGTAGTGATTCGCGCGCACCGTGC
>JAVJPD010000381.1:0-1065 GCA_040216475.1 Rhodospirillales bacterium | reverse complement strand
CATGCGCGCCATCGCCGAATGGCACAAGGCGCGCATGGTCAGCGGGCTTTCGCAGATGCCGCCGATCATCATTTCGCGGCCGGCCTCGATCCGCTTGGCGATGGCGATTTCGCCCTCGCGCGAGAGCAACTCGACGCTGCCCATTTCGCGCAGATACATCCGGACCGGATCGTCGGTGCGCCCGACGTCGGATTCGTCGACGTTGCCGCTGCTCTTTTCCTCTTCGGCGGCTTCCGGCTGCTTGGTGTCTTCCTCGGCTTCTTCCTCGCTCTCGACCACGTTGATGCCCATCTCCGAGAGCATGGACATAGTGTCCTCGATCTGCTCGGAGGAAACCTGATCGGGCGGGAGGTTGGAATTCAGTTCGTCGTAGGTGACGTAACCGCGCTCCTTGGCGCGGGCGATCATCTTCTTGACGTCCGCGCCGAGACTATCGAGCAGCGGACTATCGCCGGTTTCTTCCTGGCCGGATTTGGTTTGTTTTTTCGTTGCCGTCTTCGTTGCCATGGGTTTCCTCTCCCCCAATCTTCAGCCCCGGAAAAGCACACCGCACCTGTGCGGCCGTTTTCGCCGAGCCACGTCTCGCGCTACCATTCTCTATTGTGCCCTAAAGACCGAAATAAAATCGCCCGATCCCCCAATCCAGCGCCTGCCTTTATTTTCCCTTCGGGCCGTTTCCCCGGCCCGCGAAATCCCGGCTTAGCCCTCGTAATCCCGAACGCGTTGTTCTTGTTCCTGACGTTTCAGAACCCGGAACCGCTCCATGGCTTCCGCCGTCAGATCGCCCGCCAGGCCCGCTTTGGCTTCCTCGATTTCGGCCCGTAAATCCTTCCGATGATACAATGCATACGTTTCTTCCCACCCTTGCCGGGCCGTATCGTCCTCGACCGCCGGCCGCGCGAAGAAAGCGTGTTCGTAAACCTTTGGACTCAGAAGAGAATCCAATGTTTCGCTAAAACCACACTCCCTCAATTGGTATTGAAGCCCCGCCGAGTCAAGGTCCGGCGCGTGGGCCAGGGTCTTTAATGCCTCTTGGCGCATTTTGTCAAGGTCGGGGGCGGAAAA
>JAVJPD010000380.1:0-3210 GCA_040216475.1 Rhodospirillales bacterium | reverse complement strand
GGCGTGATCGAGGCGATGGTGGAGACCTTGCGGGCGCGTTCATCGATGCGCAGCGGCCGGTGAAACGTGAGGCCGCCGCCCGCCCACATGCGCCGCGGCAGATCGACCTCCGGCAGGAACTCGCCGACCTTGGGATTGCCGTTGGGGCCGAGTTCCGACTGACGGGCACGGGGTAAAAAGTAAAGCCAATGCGCGCCCGGCGGCACCGGATCGCCCGCTTGCGGATCGGGCATATTCTTGTCGAGGGTCGCGTTGAAACGGATCAGCGGCGAGGCGGTAATCGTGTCGAACGATTCCTCGGTGCGGCCGAGCCACGCCTCATAGCCGTCGGATGAAGCCGTCATGGTAGTCCTGTGTCGTCCAGTCGGGGGATTACATTTCGTCGGCGAAGACGTCGGCGAAAACGTTGGAGAAAACGGGGTAATACAACAACGAGCGGTCGGTTTCGAACACCGCGCCCGAATGGGTTTCCAGGCGGTAATGGCCGGTCATCATGTTCTGAACCGCTTCGATATCGCTGACCAAGCCGCCGACGGAAGCCTCGAACTCGTCGAACGCCTCGATGAAATCCGGAATCGCGGCGGCCAGATCCTCGTTGTCCATGTGCGTACCGCCGAACGGCAGGCGAAACCAGACCCGGCTCCAGGAATCGGCGCGAGCGTAATGAAAACAATGACTGTTGAGGCCGTATCCCCAGAATCCGGCAAGCAGATAGCCTTCAGGCGCTTCGTTCAGAAAGGTGACAATCTCGCTGCCTTTGAGAAATTGCTTCTCTTTGGCTTCCTCGGAACCGACGAGTAACGAATTGGCGCCCGGATGATCGATGGCGAACAACGTCTGCCCCGCGATCAGATCGGACGGGATTTCCCGTTCGAAGGATGCGGCAAAACGTTTGTGAAGTTTTCGAACGGCGCGTTTGTGTTTGTTAAAGAGCATCGGTACCGTACTTAAATTACACTTTGACCTTGTTATTCTCCGCTGTTACGGACGCAAACGAGGCAAAAAGTTCCTCGCCGCCGCGAGCTTTCCTGGCCGTCATCTTAGCAGGTTCCGGGAGAGGCTTGCAGCCGCGGAATCGATTTTTTTCAAACCCCTGGCCGTATGACGGCGAATTCGATATGTTGGCACAGGGAGAGAAAAAAGTTCCAAGGAAAAGAAGGACATATGACAAACAATCGGATCGCTGCCGCCCGCAGCCAATTTCCGGGCGCCGAGAAATACGTCTATCTGGAAGGCCCGGCGCGCGGTCTGCTGCCCCGCGCCGTGGTCGAGACCGTGAACCGCTATCTCGAGGACAGGATGATGGCGGAGGCCGATAAGGGCTATATGTTCGACTCGGTCGAAAGCGCGCGGACGAAATACGCCTCTCTCATCAATGCCCATCCCGACGAAGTGACGTTCGCGCGCAACGTGTCCGACGGCCTCAATATCATGGCGGCGGCCCTGCCGATGGCGCCGGGCGACAATGTGATTTTATGCCGCGATCTCGAGCACCCGGCCAACGTGTATCCGTGGCTATTGCGCGAGAAGCTCAATGGAATCGAGGTGCGCATGGTGCCTTCGCCGGACGGGCACATGCCGGTGCAGGCGATGATCGACGCGATCGACGAACGCACCAAGGCGGTGACCGTCTCGACGGTCACGTTCGCGCCGGGATTTCGAACCGATCTCGAGACCCTCGGCAAGGCATGCCGGGAGAAGGGCGTGTTTCTGCTGCTCGACGGCGCGCAATCCATCGGCCTGCTGCACATGGACGTGGAGCGCCTCAATGTCGATGCCATTGCCGTCGGCGGGCAGAAAGGCCTGCTCGGGTTTTACGGTTTCGGGTTTCTGTATTGCCGCCGCGAATGGGCGGAACGTATGGAGCCGCCGTATTTGGCCCGCTATAGCGTCGATCTCGGCGATGCCCACGAGGCCGACATGGGCGAGGACGATTACAAGCTGATGCCCGGCGCACGCCGTTTCGACGGCGGCAACTACAACTACATCGGCGCCATCGCGGCGGACAAGGCGCTCGATCTGCTGCTCGACCTCGGCACCGAAAACATCGAGGCGCATATCTGCGCCCTGGCCCGCCGGCTCGGCGAGGGCTTGCACGATTTGGGATTCCCTGTATGCGGCTGGCCGGTGGGGCCGCATTGGTCGAGTACGATCACGGCCGGGCATTTCAATTCGCGGGTTTCCGAATACGACGATGTCGACGGATCGTTCGTCGACGGTTTGTCCAAACACCTGAGCGACAACGGCGTCAAGTTGTCCGTGCGCCGGGGTATGCTGCGTTTCGGCTTTCACCTCTATAACAACGCCGAGGACGTGGATAAGGTTCTGGCGCTGACGAAAGATTGGCAGCGCAAGGCGGCGTGACGCTCAGGCCGCGAATGCCCTCATGAACGCGCCCATATCCTCGCACGCGTCCAGGTTCCAAACGGCCCCTATCGCTTTGTTCGTTTGACCGCCGTCGAGCGACCCCTTTGCGAGGGTGCGGAATTTATCCGCGACCTGTTCGTCGCTCAGGGGGTTTTTCGGATGTCCCGGCGGGTACAGGCAGTCTTTCGCCAGCACCTCGCCCGAACGCAGGGTAATCCGGAGTTTCGAGCCCTGCGCTTCGCTTTGCAGCGCCGTCAATTCGTCGTCTGGCGCGAGCGTGATGCGTTTCATGAGGGCGCGGACCGTGGGATCGAACAGCTTTTTCTCGCTGAACTGTTCCGGGCCGCAGGCCTTTTCGAGCAGCGTTATGGCGACGCAATAGAGCGGACTGTGATCGGCGGTCTCGCGCGTCTCCGGCAGCAGCGTCGCCTTGTCGGCCGCCGGCTTCTTGAATACGTGATCGTTATAGAACACTTCGATCTTTGCCGCCTCCGCGGGATCGAACGGGCGCTCCGCCATGAGATCGAGAGCGGCCTGGACCGAAGCCTGGATCGACATGTTGGTGGCATAGGGTTTCATGCAGACGTCGGAAATGCGGTAGCGTCCGTCGAGCGGTGCCGTCAGGCCGTCGACGTCGGCGCCGCCGGCGATGATGGTGATCCAGCCCGATTTGCCCTCGAAGATCTCCGGCGGGCCGGTGAGGCCGCTTTTCGCCAGCCATGCCGCCTCGAGGCCGGCCTTGGAGGCGGTCGCTTCCGCGGTCGCCTTCATCATCGACATGGTGCCGCGGTGGGATTGCGACAGCGTGCTGTTGTGGCTGCCGTTGATGCCGAGCGCGTGCAT
>JAVJPD010000379.1:0-1393 GCA_040216475.1 Rhodospirillales bacterium | reverse complement strand
CGGCTTCATCCAAAACACCACCCGCGAAAAGATCGCCGTGCCGATGATCAAGGTCGCGCTATACAATGCCGATAACAAGGAAGTCCAGGCCGTCATGGTGACGCCGCGGACGCCACAAGTCGACCCCGGCAAGAGCCTCGGCTTCCGCGCCCAGATCGACGATCCCGCCGCCACGGCGCGGCGATTCGAAGTCACCTTTACGGAAGCGAAATCGGCACCCGGAACTCAGCCCTCGGACGGCGAACAAAAACAAGAAAAAGCCGCGCCGAAAAAATAGCCTGCACCGCCGACGCCGCGCCGTTCTTCGAAAAACCGACGCGGATAACCGGCGTAGATAACCGACGTAAATAACAGACGTACAATCAGAACTGCCGCAGAAGCCGGTCGATGTAATCGCGCTCTTGCTGCGGCCGTTGCCGCTGCCCCGCGCGCCGGCGCAATTCCTGGAGAATTTCGTAAGCCCGGCGCGTTTCCATCTTATCCGGGATGATGTCCTCTTCCTCATCGTCGGCGCTGCCGAAACCCTGACCGGGCGAACGCCCGAACGGATCGTCCTTGGGCCCCGGCATCCCCTTGCGAACGCCCTGAAGCGGCATGCCGAGCAAAGCGCCCATCTGTTGCGCCACGCGCTGGCTCATGCTGTCGGTGGCCCGACGCAACTGTTCAACGGCCTGGGTTTGCGACGGAAACGCCGCGCCGGGGCGCTCCAGGTTCAAGGCCTTGGCCGCGTCGCCCATGGCCTGTTCGGCGAAACCGAAGTTCTTGGGAATCCCGCCCATCAACTTATCGAATTGCAGCATCAGATCGCCGAGCTTACGGCGCAACCCCCGCTGCTCCTTCGCGTTCGCCCGGGCGTCCTTCCATTTTCCGGTTTGCCCCATTTCGGGGCCGTCGCGCAGAAACCGGAACGTTTGATCGAGCAGCTTCTGCTGACCCTTGGTGATGGTGTTCAGCGACTGCATCAGCTTCTGGGCTTCGCGCGCGTTCTTGGCGGACTTTCCGAACCGCATGCCGGAACGTAGGCCCTGCAACATCTGCTGCAGCTGGCTCAGCATCTGGCGCGCCGCCGCCATGGCGCCGGTTTTAGCCAGTTCCCGGGCCTGATCGAGCATGCGGCGCAATTCGTCGCCGCCCAGCATCTTCATCGCCGAATCGAGAGGAATTTTCGCGGCACCGTGCTGGCGGATCATATCGCGGACCGCCGCCAGATAATTATCGAGCGCTTTTTTGTATTCGTTCATCAGCCGCTCGATCTCTTTTTGATCCGCGCCGCGCTGCAACGCTTCCATCAAAGCCTGCTCGGCCTTGCGCAGATCGTTCTCGGCCAACGAGTAATTGCCGTCCTCGAGCCGAAGCGCCGTATCCCACAACAATTTTTGCACGGACATGATCG
>JAVJPD010000378.1:0-1215 GCA_040216475.1 Rhodospirillales bacterium | reverse complement strand
CAGGTGATGGCCAATGCGCGGTCGTGGGGCGGCAGATCGGCGCCGAGCCATTTGAGCGGCACGCTGCCCCAGCTCGGGCTTTGCGGATTGCCGCCGTGAAAGCCGATGACGATCCGGATCGGATGGGTGCCGGCGCCGTGGGGTTCCATCAGCCAGTCCCAACGCAGGAACGGCGTCGCCAGCAGCATGGCTTGCGTGCGCCGAACCAGCACGAAGTTTTGCGGGCCGGTTTTGATCTGCAGGGCGTGTTTGCCTTTTTTGTCGATCATGCCGAGCTGATTGCGCAAGGCGCCGGGATCACCCTTGATCGCCCAATCGCCGTACGGGCTGATGGGCACGAAACCGGGGTAGGGTGCCAGGATTTCAAGCTTGCCCGTCGCGGCGTCGACTTCGGCCTGGCGGACGACGCAGGCGTTCAGTATTAAAAGAACGCCCGCACAGGCGAGCGATCGGAACAACCGGTGCGGCGGAGGAATGGCGCCGCGTTTGGACAAAACGCGCGAGGGCTGCATGCAGACCTTAGCGATCCTTTCTTTTCTTGCGCCGGGCGAGTTCCTGCATGATATCTTGCGCCTGCAGCCAGCCCGGTGTGCCGTGTTTTAAGAGTTTTTCGGCGCGTCCGGCGTGAAACCGCGCGGCGCCGTCATCGCCTTTCAGGAGCGCTTCCTCGGCCAAGGCGAGCGAGCTTTGCGCGATATTGCCGAGGCGGCCGTAGGCAATGCCGAGTTGTCGCCAGATGAACGGACTGGTGCGTTCGATCCGCAGCGCGTTTTGCAAATGCACGATGGCGGCTTCGGTCATCTCGGGCTTGTTTATTTCCAGTTGGATGCGCGCGACCTGGGTCAGGATCAGCGGCGAGCGCGGCAAGAATTCGAGGGCCTTCTTATACGCCGCCAGGGCTTCCGGCGGGCGGGCGTTTTCGAACAGCATTTGGCCCTTCATCTCGTGGAAATACGGATCTTGGGGATGTTCGGCGATCAGGCCGTCCATCAGCTTCAGCGCCTTGTCGAGCTCGGGGCGGCGGTAATAGGCGATGGCACGGGCATAACGGCTGGGAATGCTGGTGTCGGTTTCGGGATACATGCGAAGCGTGTGCGTGATCGAGGTCATGAAGCCGACGAGCTTCGCCTTCATGCGCCGGTACATCTCTTCCAATCGTTCCGGCGTCTGGGCCTTGGTGAATTTCGAGCGTCCGAGATGGGCGCCGATGGATTC
>JAVJPD010000377.1:0-2014 GCA_040216475.1 Rhodospirillales bacterium | reverse complement strand
CAAAACAAGGTATCCCTGAGGACCGTGGTAGACCACCACGTCGATAGGCCGGAGATGTAAGCGCAGCAATGCGTTCAGTTGACCGGTACTAATTGTCCGATAGGCTTGATTTGATCCAGTAAAAGCCAGATTGGCTTATGCGGATCCAGAAGCCGTACACTTAAACAAGTGTGCTGACTTGGAATTCAAGGATCTTTCTCGGTTTGGTGGTCATAGCACGAGCAAAACACCCGGTCCCATCCCGAACCCGGCCGTTAAGTGCCGTAGCGCCAATGGTACTGCGTCTCAAGACGTGGGAGAGTAGGTCACCGCCAAACCTAGTAAGATCCTTGGAATTGTATCTCTCTTTCGATTTTCTCCTAAACTTTACCGATTGATCTGCAAGTTGCGGCGCCTGTTCTAGGCATGCGCGCGATCTTCCTGCCCCGGGGAACTTTCGTTCCAACCGTTCCGTTGGCTTTTGAAGGCGAAAGGAACGCGATGTCCAAGACGAACTCCGGAAAATCCAAGACCGTGAAGGCCCCCGATCCGCCCGAGAAGTCTATCGAGGACCGCTATGAGCGGCGGTCGAAGGCCTTTGCCCGGCTAAGCGCGGGCATTGCCGCGGGCAAGTATCTTGTCCCGCCCAAGTTTCTGGAAGGCCAGGCGCGTCGGCTGCACGTGCGGACGACGATCCGTGAGGATCATTCCGCGCGGATCTCGGAGAGCTCGAAGGAAGCGCAGGACAAGTTCGACAAGCTGTCGGACGGCCTGTTTCATTTTTTCCGCGGTACTGCGCTTCTGTTCTATCGCGATATGGCTGGCGAGGATGGCCACATGCCCACGGTGATGGCGCTGGGGGACGTGCATCCGGAGAATTTCGGCGTCATGCCCGACCGGAACGGGGCGCCGATTTTCGGCGTGAACGATTTTGACGAGACGACCTATGCGCCGTTCAGCTGGGACATAAAGCGAGGCGCCGTGGGTTTCTGGATCGCGGCGTTGGAGGAAGGCGATCTCAAGCCGAAAAAAGCGCGCAAGATCGTCCGCAAATTCGTCCAGGGCTACGCTCTGGCCATGCAGCGCTACGCCAACAGATCGACCGAAAGCAACGACGCCTACCGGATCGACAATTCGCCAAAGGTCATCCAGCGGCTGTTCGAGCAGGCGTGGGAAGAGCGCAAGGATTGGTTGTGGGAAGACTACCTGACGCCGAACGGCCGCGGCTTTCGGTCGGATGACGAGTTGCAGCCGCTGTCGACCGAGGTCGACAAGTTCCAGACGGCGATCAACGACCTGGCCAAGTCCAACGGCATCGACGCGCCGGACCGGGCCGGGGAGTTGAAGGTCAAGGACGTCTGCGTGCGGCACGGTCAGGGCACGGCCTCGCTGGGTTTGCCACGGTACTACGTATTGATCGAAGGGCCGTCGCAGGATGCAACCGACGACCTTATCATCGAGTTCAAGGCCGCGCGCCGGTCCGCACTGGACGGGTTGACGCCGCCGAACGCGTTTTATGCCGGAAAGCAGGCCGAGCGGATCAAGCATGGGCAGCGTGTGCAACTCGCGCATGGCGATATCTTTTACGGCGCTGTAGAGATTGACGGCAAAAGCTTCATGAGCCGCGAGCGGGCGCCGTTTCGCGATGACATCGACCTGGATGACCTGAGCTTCAAGTCGTGGAAGCGTTACGCGAAGGTCTGTGGCGCCGCGCTGGCGCAGGCGCATGCGTTGTCGGACGACTTGGGGCGAATCGATTACGACGTCGAGCCGTCGATCATGGAGGCTATCTCTCCCTTGGAATTGTTCGTCGATGACATCGTCCGCTTCACCGAAGAAGCGGTCCAGCGGCTGGAGCGCGACCACGGGTTTTTCCGCGAGGACCACAAGCATGGGGCATTTGACAGTCTCGATGTCGTGTTCCGGTGAACCATGCCGTCGGTCTTGTTAAAAAAATGTAATAAATGCCGACGCGGCCCCTTGCGAAGGTCTTGGCGCAGGAGTAGATACCCGGCATTGGCGCGGGGTGGAGCAG
>JAVJPD010000376.1:0-1984 GCA_040216475.1 Rhodospirillales bacterium | reverse complement strand
CCAGAACGGACATCAGGCGGCCTCCTTCACGGCCTTGACGACCTTCCCGGCAGCATCGCCGAGATCGTCGGCGGACACGATGGCCAGGCCTGACTTATTGAGAATCTCCTTGCCCTTCTCGACATTGGTGCCTTCGAGGCGCACCACCAGGGGAACGTTGAGGCTCACTTCGCGCGCCGCGCTGACGACGCCCTCGGCGATCACGTCGCAACGCATGATGCCGCCGAAGATGTTGACCAAAATGCCCTCGACGTTGGGGTCGGACAAAATGAGCTTGAATGCCGTGGTCACGCGCTCGGTGGTGGCGCTGCCGCCGACGTCGAGGAAGTTCGCCGGATCGCCGCCGTAGAGCTTGATGATGTCCATCGTGGCCATCGCCAACCCCGCGCCGTTCACCATGCAGCCGATGTTGCCGGCGAGCTTGATGTAGTTGAGTTCATTGCGCGCGGCCTCGAGTTCGGTCGGATCCTCTTCGTCCTCGTCGCGCAGCTCCTCGACATTCTTGTGGCGGAACAAGGCGTTATCGTCGAAATTCATCTTCGAATCCAAGGCGATCACCTCGCCCGCGCCGGTCACCACCAACGGGTTGATTTCGACCAGCGAGGCATCGAGATCATTGAACGCCTTGAACATGCCGGTGACGAACTTCACCGCCGAACCGACCTGCTTGCCTTCGAGTTTCAAACCGAACGCCAGCTTGCGGGCGTGAAAGGGCTGTAATCCGATCGCCGGATCGACGGATACCCGTACGATCTTCTCCGGCGTCTTCGCGGCGACTTCCTCGATCTCCATGCCGCCTTCGGTCGACGCCATGATCGTGATGCGCGCGTTGGCGCGATCGACCAGCATGCTCATATAAAGCTCGCGGGCGATATCGCAGCCTTCTTCTATGTAAATTCTGTTGACGATTTTTCCCTGGGGGCCGGTTTGCGGCGTCACCAACGTTTTGCCGAGAATTTCCTTCGCGGCTTTTTCGACGTCGTCCAGGGATTTTACGACTTTGACGCCGCCCGCCTTGCCCCGGCCGCCGGCATGGATTTGGGCCTTCACCACCCAGACCGAACCCGCCAGTTCTTGCGCCGCCGCTTTTGCTTCCGCGGGCGTGAAGGCGACCTTGCCTCGGGGCACGGCCACGCCGTATTGCGCCAGAAGCTGTTTAGCCTGGTATTCGTGAATATTCATCGGATTCCGGCTCCGCCCTGAAAAAAAGGTGGGGGGCGGCGCGCTTTTTTCCTTTCGGAAAAAGCGCGCCGAAACCCCTCACATTCTATTCTAGACGCTTTTATTTCTTACGACGAGTCGTCTTGCGTTTGGTCGTTTTACGCTTGGCGGCCTTGCGCTTCGCCGGTTTCCGCTTCTTGGCGGCCTTTTTCTTCTTGGCAGCCTTTTTCTTCTTAGCGGGCTTCCGCTTCTTCGCGGCCTTGCGCTTCGCGGGCTTCCGCTTCTTCGCGGCTTTCCGCTTCGTCGCCTTACGCTTCGTCGCCTTACGCTTCGCAGGTGCCTTCTTCTTGGCAGCCTTCTTCGTCGTCTTTCTACGTCTCGCTTTCTTCGCCATAGATAAGTCCCCCTATCTGGCCACAGCGCTACGCTGCGGGCTTGGCTTTGCTGATGGAAAAACGGGGTTTCGACTTCAGTTTGGCTGAAGTTCTAAGTGCCGCCGCAGACTTCTTCGATTTTGTCTTTTGGCGACGCAATTTTTTGGTGACAGCCACAAGCGTACGAACGGCGTTAACCGACTTCATAAACTCGGCCTTCTCCTCCCGGTTTAGATTGATTTCAACGACTTTCTCGACACCCTTGGCGCCGATGATGCAGGGCACGCCGACGTAAAGGCCCTTGACCCCGTATTCGCCGCTGAGATAGGCGGCGCACGGCAGCAGCCGGCGTTTATCCTTTAAGTAAGCCTCGGCCATCTGAATGGCCGCGCTGGCCGGCGCATAGAACGCGGAGCCCGTTTTCAGCAAGCCGACGATTTCGGCGCCGC
>JAVJPD010000375.1:0-4555 GCA_040216475.1 Rhodospirillales bacterium | reverse complement strand
TCTTCCGATCTGTGCGAAAGCAGCCAGTTCAGGCGCGCGCCGATCATCATCACCGTATCGGATTCCTTCAGCACCAACGAACGCGCCGGCCCCGCCGACTGCGGATGGGTATCCGGCAGCAGGCCCTTAGCCATGCTCATCGGCAGATAGGGAATGCCGCTCTTCTCGACGAAGGCGCGGATGTCGTCGTCGGCTTGCGCGTAGGCCGCACCCTTGCCGAGAATGATCAGGGGCCGCTTGGCGCTCTTCAAAACGTCGAGCGCGCGCGCGACCGCTTCGGGTGCGGGCAGTTGCCGGGGTGCGGCGTCGATGACCTTAACGAGCGACTTCGCGCCCTCCGCGGCGTTCATCACCTGGCCGAGCAGCTTCGCCGGCAGATCGAGATAAACGCCGCCCGGGCGGCCCGATACGGCCGCGCGGATGGCGCGTGCGATACCGATGCCGATGTCTTGCGCAAGCAATATCCGGTAGGCCGCCTTGCAGAGCGGCTTGGCGATGGCCAGTTGGTCCATTTCCTCGTAGTCGCCCTGCTGCAGATCGACGATCTCGCGCTCCGAGGAGCCGCTGATCAGGATCATCGGAAAACAGTTAGTGGTGGCGTGCGCCAAGGCGGTTAGGCCGTTGAGGAAACCCGGCGCGGAGACGGTCAAACAAATGCCGGGTTTTTGCGTCAGAAAACCGGCGATCGCGGCGGCATAGCCGGCGTTCTGCTCGTGGCGGAACGACAGAACCCGCATGCCCTCAGCCTGCATGAAACGACCCAGGTCCGTGATCGGAATCCCGGGAACGTTATAAATCGTGTTGATATCGTTGAGCTTGAGCGCGTCGATGACGAGGTGAAAACCGTCCGTCAGGGCTTCGGCCTCGGGCTGTCCGTTTTCTTCCGCCGGCGTTGCCGCGGCCGTGTTCGCCTTTGCCATAATCTGGTCCCTCCCAATCCGTCCGGCTCACGCGGCCGGTTTAATCCAAAAAGTCGGCATACCGCTCGACGTGTGCGGCCAGGTTCATGTTGTGCTCCAACGCGAGCCGCGCCGCCAATTCCGTATCCCGTGCCTCCAGGGCTTCGATGATGTTCATGTGATCGACGATGGAACGCGAATAACGGTCGTCGTCGCCGATCGTATGAGCCCGAATCGAGCTCAGGTGAATAAAGAGATTTTCCGTAATCTCCACCATCAGGCCGCACCCCCCCAAGTTAAGGATTCGCTGATGGAATTCGATGTTGGTTTCCGAGTATTCGTCGATGTTCGCGCGAAGCTCCTTGCCTTCGAAGTTCGCGAACATCTTGCGCAGCGAGGCGATCTCGCCGTCGCTCGCCTTTTCGCAGATCAGCCGGGCTGCCATGCTTTCGAGCGCCGACCATACGACGACCATGTCGATGATCTCGGATTTGGTCTTGCGCACCACGAACGTGCCCTTGCGCGCGACGGTGCGCACCAACCCCTCTTGCTCGAGACGGCACATCGCCTCGCGGATCGGCGTGCGGCTGACGCCCAGATCCTGTGCCAGTTGATGCTCGTCGAGACGGATTTCGTCCTTGGCGCCGTAGATATCCATCGACGTGATGGCGTCCTTGAGCGCGCGGTAGGTCCGCGCGGTCAAACTGAGATCGACATCGATCGGCTCGACTTTAAGCTTGGCGACCGGCAAAGAATCCTCTCCAGGGTTTTGTCGTTGGCCCGCGGCGGGCGTAGCGAAGCGGTTTCTGGTATATTTTATACCAGATACAAATCCCGGAAAACAACGCTCAATCGCAGCAATTTCCGGAATTCACGCCCGGATTTTCGGGCCTCCCCATCATCCTTGCGGTTCTTTGTAGGGTTTGGCGCGCCGGAAGAATTTGATTAACGGCAGGAAAATCAGGGCCAAAGCGATGATCGTGATCGGCCCCGCGATCGGCCGGTCGAAGAAGATCGCAAAAGAGCCGTCCGAGATCAATAGCGACTGGCGTAACGCCGGCTCGGCAAGCGGGCCCAAGACGATGGCCAGCACCGCCGGCGCCATCGGATAGTCGAGCTTGCGCATCAGGTAACCCACGACGCCGAAGATCAGCATCAGCCAAACGTCGTGCATGGAATCGGTCGGCGCGAAACCGCCGACGATGCACAGCACGAAGATGATCGGCGCCAAAATCGTGAACGGCAGCTTCAGGACCCAGATGAACATGGGAATGAAACCGACGTTGATCAGCAAGGCGAAGAAATTGGCGACATAAAGACTGGCGATCAGGCCCCAGACGAATTCGGTTTCGCGCACGAACAGCATCGGCCCCGGTTCGAGCCCCCACATCACCATGCCGCCGAGCAGGATGGCCGTGGTCGGAGAACCCGGAATCCCCAACGTCAGCATCGGCAGCATCGAGCCGGTGCTGGCCGCGTTGTTGGCCGCCTCGGGCGCGACGATGCCGTTGATATTGCCCTTGCCGAAGCTGCGCGGATCGTCGGACATACTCTTGGCGATACCGTAGGCCATCAGCGACCCCGGCGTGGCGCCGGCCGCCGGCAAGACGCCGACGAAATAGCCCAAAAACGAGCCCACCAGCATCATCTTGACGGTTTGTCCCAATTCCTTGACGGTTTCGACGATCCGTTTGATCGTCACCGTGGCTTGCGAGACCATCACGTCGCCCTTGTTGGTTTCGATCACCCACAACATTTCGCCGATGCCGTAGATGCCGATGGCCAAAACCAGGAAATTGATCGGGCGCATGAAGCCGGGCAGATCGAAAAAGACCAGGCGCGGCTGACCGGTGATGACGTCCACGCCGACGGCGCCGAACACCAGCCCGACGCAGATCGAAAAAATCGTTTTGGGAATATCGTCGCCGCCGAGTCCGACGAACGTGGCAAAGGCGAGCAGCATCAGGGCGAAAATTTCCGGCGACCCGAAGCGCAAGGCGAAATCCGCCAACGGCGGCGCGAACCCGGTGAACAGAATGACCGAGATGGTGCCGCCGACGAAGGAGGCCATGGCCGCCGCGATCAGGGCCTTGTCCGCCTCGCCGCGCAAGGCCATCGGCCGGCCGTCGAAGGTCGTCGCGACCGCCGTCGACGCGCCGGGAATGCCGAGCATGATCGAACTGATGGCGCCGCCGTACATCGCGCCGTAATAGAGCGAGCCGAGAAAGATGATCGCCGCGGTTTTGGGCACCAGGAACGTCAACGGCAGCAAGATGGCGACCCCGTTGACGGAGCCGAGCCCGGGCATTGCGCCGATGAACAGCCCAACCGTGCAGCCCAGGATGATCATGAACAGGTTCAAGGGCTGGAACGCGACGATGAAGCCGTCAAAGAGGTGTTGAAGGATTTCCATGATCGCGAAGCCGCCCGTGGATCAGTACATCAAACCGTAGATGGGATAGAAAACCGCCTCGACGTATCCTTTCGGCAAGGTGACCTTCAACGCCGCCTCGAAAAACACGAAAAGAAAAACCGGGGTCAGAATCGCGAAGCTCGTAACCGTCTTCCAGGAATGGCCGCCGAGAACCCGCATATAGAAAATCAGGAACAGGGCGACGGCGAAATACATGCTGATGATGTGGGTGAGCGCGATGGTCGCCGTGATCGAACCGGCGACGATGGCAAACAGCTTGAGGGTCTGCCGGTCCATATAGGGTTCTGTGGAGCGCGATTCCGGGGTTTTGCCGAGAAGCCCCCGAACGACGATCGCAAGGGTGCTCAGCAGCATGATCGCCGACAGCCAGAACGTATAAGCACCCCCGCCCGGCCCCTTTTTCGGAATCCAGCCGATCGGCAGTTCGGCGCTTTTCCACATCAGGTAAATGGAGAAGACCGCCATGACGAGACCCATAACGATTTCTGCCTTGCGCACGTCGGCCTTCTCCCTGTCTTGCGCCGGAGCCTATCGGCGTTCTTCGGCGTTATTTGCGGACGATTAGATTTCGCCCATCTTTTTCAGCATTTCCTCGTGGGTGTTGCGCTGCTTCTTCCAATAAGACAGCAGCTTCTTCCCGGTGAGGAACCCGCCCTGCAGGGCCTTCGACTTCATGTACTTCTGCCACTCCGCCGAATCGTAGACCTTCTTGAAGAGGCTGCGGTAGTAGGCCTCGGCGTCCTTGCTCATGCCCGGCACGCCGACCACGCTGCGCTGCATGTAATAGGCGAAATCCTTGCCGAGTTCCTTCATGGTCGGCGCCTTCGAGAACAGCTTGAGCCGCTCCGACGTGAACGACGCGATCGGCAGGACCTTGCCGGCCTCGAAGAAGCCCAGCGCCTCCGAAGGATTGTTCACGGTCGAATTGGCGTTCTTGCCCGCGAGCATCTGCGCCACCGTGCCGCCGCCCTTATAGGGGACGTATTTCATCTTCAAGCCGTAGGACTTGTTGAGGAAGTCGGTGATCAGCTGATCTTCCTGGGCACGCCCGGTACCGGCCATGACCCATTGATTGCCGGCCTTTTTGGTCGCCTTGAGGAAACCGTCGAAGGACTTGATGCCCGAATCCTTGTGAACCCAAAGCAGGAACGTATCTTCCGCCATGCGGCCCACGGGGGCGAACGTGGTGATGTCCACTTTCAGTTTCGGCTGGCGCAGCGGC
>JAVJPD010000374.1:0-1170 GCA_040216475.1 Rhodospirillales bacterium | reverse complement strand
GCAGCGTTTTCATTCACTTGAATGCCGAAATCAACTGGCACCGGCTGTTTCACGACTTGATCGCCGATTTCGACGAAAAAGCCCTGGAGAAACGGCAAAAAAAGGCGCTGAAGGATGCGGCTATTCCGTATAGAGCCGATCATGGTTAGTCGGAATCAGCATTTTGGCCCATGCCAAATGGTTGGCAATGAGCGATCCGACTACCATGTGAATCGGCTCTAAGTTATTGATGCCGATCGGATTCACATGATTTATCGGAGCCGAATGACGCTTCCGATTAATCATGATCCGATCTAATGTATAAGTTTCAAGGTTCTCGGCCCTTGTGCCAAGCGGCCGGACAGGGCATAAACGCGGTTGTTAAGAATTAGAACTACCTAATATTCGAGCTTTCCGGCCGTACCGCAGGCCTCTCGGGAAAGTTCGGGGGACAGGGGATAAGGAGCCCGCCGTTATGAAAATCGCCGTTCCCAAGGAACGACGCCCGGGCGAGAAGCGCGTCGCGATATCGCCCGACGTCATCAAAAAGCTGGTCGGCCTCGGCTGCGAGGTCGTGATCGAAAGCAAGGCCGGCGACGGCGCCTCGTTCACGGATGACGCCTTGAAGGCCGCCGGCGCGGCCATCGCGCCCGATGCCGCGAGCGCGGTCAGGGACGCCGATATCGTACTCAAGATCCAGCGGCCCATCGTCGATGACGAAACGAACAACGAGCTCGCGAACCTCAAGAAGGGCGCGATCCTGATCGGCCATCTGTCGGCGCTGACCAACAAGGCCGACGCCGAAAAGTATGCGGCCGCCGGGATTACCGCGTTCGCGCTCGAACTGATGCCGCGCATCTCGCGCGCGCAGTCGATGGACATTCTATCAAGCCAAAGCAACCTTGCCGGCTATAAGGCGGTGCTCGATGCCGCCGCCGAATACGGCCGCGCGTTTCCGATGATGATGACGGCGGCGGGCACGATCCCGCCGGCGAAAGTATTTATCATGGGCGTCGGCGTTGCCGGTTTGCAGGCGATCGCCACGGCGAAGCGCCTCGGCGCGGTGGTGACCGCGACCGACGTGCGCCCGGCTGTCAAGGAACAGGTCGAAAGCCTGGGCGGCAAGTTCCTCTCGGTCGATCCGGAAGCCGAAAAGGAAGCCGAAACCGCCGGCGGCTACGCCAAGGAAAT
>JAVJPD010000373.1:0-4678 GCA_040216475.1 Rhodospirillales bacterium | reverse complement strand
TCTCCGTTGCGATGGCGGGTCTGCTGAACAGGCGCTGGTATAATTCCTTCATGAGCGGGCGGCTTTTTCGCTTTCGATATTCCGGGCGATCATACTCAGAGATCCCCCCACATACGGAATAAATTTCCGTAAACCTTCATCAGGAGCCGGCTTTCGTCCGAATCCGGGTTGTTTTTGACGGTAAGCCCGCGTGCCATGTCGAGTTCGACCAGAATCTGGCGCTTTTGGCTGTCCCGCACCGCGCTTTGCAGCCATGTGACCGCCGCCAAACGAACGCCGCTCGTCACCTTTTCGACGGCATGGATCGCGCCGCCCGGGTAGATGAGCGCATGCCCGCGGGGCAGCTTGAAACGCGCCTCGCCCGATTCCGTTTTGACGATCAGATCGCCCCCCTCGTAGCTCCCGGGGTCGCTCAGAAACACGGAAACGGCGATATCGGCCCGCATGGGGGGATTGGCGCCGATGACCGGACTGTCGGTATGCGCGCCGAACGACATGCCGGGTTCGTGGCGATTGATGCTCGGCTGAAAGGCCCGCACCGGCAGGCATGCGGCCTTGATGACCGGGCTCTGCCAAAGCGCCGTTAAGATAAGTTGATCGATATCCCCGATCTCTTTGGTCTTTTCGCGGTCGACCTGAAGATTGTTCTTAACGTGCGCTATCATCGCAGGCGCGGTTTTCCCGCCCTCGATGTATTTCGCTTTCCCGAGGAGCCTATCGAGCTTCTTGAGGTGTTCCTCGCCGATCAGGTTCTGGACTTGTAAAAGCATGGCACGTTCCGGCTTTCTGGGGCCATATATACGCCGGTGGCGCGATTTTTATGATCAAGAACGGCCTGAAGGTCGTTTTATCGAGCCGGCGTCGAGGGGCGCATGACCGTTTCCGCGTTCAGCCTGCCCATAACGGCCAGCAACGTGAAAACGGCGATGTCGACATCCCGTTCCGCCGAAGCGGCATCGCTTTCGGCATTGACCAAATTGGTTTCACCGTTCAACACATCGAGCAGTGAACGCTTGCCGAGCTTTCGTTCCTTGCGCGCCAATTCCAAAAATTCAGCGGCGATATTCGCCTGGTTCCTCAACAGCGTGGCATTTTCCCGGGCCGTTTGCAGATTGTCCCAAGCATTGCGGACCTGCTGTTCGACCTTGCCTTTCGCATCGACGAAGCGGCCGGTCGCCGATCTCACCCCTTCCTTGGAGGCACGCAACGAATTGACCGCCGTAAAGCCCAGATTGAAAGGATAAATGAACTGAACCATGCCCAGAAAATCCTGTTCGCCCCCCAGGACGCCCCCGACATCTTTTGAAAACTTCGATTGGGCCACCGCCTGGAAACGGGGAAAGAACTGCGACGCACGGGTCACGTTGACGTCCTCTTTCGCGATTTGACTGGCGTAGTGCGCAGCCAACAACTGGGGATTGTTATCGAGGGCGATCTCGATCGCGTCATCGAGCCGGGGCGGCACGCTATCGGCCGGAAAGGCCGGCTTGACCATCGTCGAGAATGCCTCGGCATCTTTTTCGAACACTTCCCGGTAAGCGTTTCTCGCAACCTTGAGATCGCCCGTGGCGCGAACGCGCCGGGCCTGCGCGCCGGCCAATTGCACCTTGGCCTGCAGGACATCGGTCGAAAACCCCGCGCCGCGCTTGACGAGCGCGTTCTCCAACTCCGTCTGCTTCATGATGTTTCCTTCAGACTTTTTGGAGAAAGCGAGGACCTCGTTGGTCCGGATGACGTTGAGATAGGCCGTTACCGCCTGCAAAAGCCGGTTTTGCAACGCCGCCGAGAGGTTGGCGTTCGCCTGATCCATGACCAGGCTGGCGGAGCGGACTTGAGCGTTCGTCGAGCCGAAGTCCCACAGCAGTTGCGTCACGCTGATATCGAGATCGCGGGACGGCGCGCGGGTATCGGCGCCGGGCTGAATCTGTTTCTCGTAACCGTAGTGGCCCGTAACATTCAACTGCGGAAACCACCCCCCCAGGGTAACGCGTATCCGCTCGCGTGCGGCCGACAAATCGGCGCGAGCCGCATTGACAAGATCGTCTTTTTTCAGCAATTCCGGAATGAGGTCGGACAACGGTTGTGCGCTGGCGGTGCCGCCGAAAAACAGCCCGCACATCAAGACAACCGGCAAGTTTCGGAAAAAACTCGCTAGCACCCTAACAAATTTGAACATTTCCCCGCTCTTAAGTGTCACGCCGTAACACGCATCCCCACGATATCAAGCGATATCCCGCCCGGTTCAATAGGCTATACCGCCTTCCGCCGACAAGAAAGTTATAATATACGCTATATTTGGCCGCAAACACTAAGATTTCAGGCTAAATATCGTATCCATTTTCCCCTCAAGCGGCCGAGCTTGACTCCCTACGACAGCGCCTTTTTTAAAGCGTGCTCCAAAGCTGCGATTTCCGATCCCGGTCATTCCAGACGCCCCGTTCCTTGCGTTCCTGGCGGCGTTTGGCGTGCCAGCCCTTGTACGGTACGTAGCTCGGGTTGGACGGCGTGTCGCTCTCAAGCATCTGGCGCGCCTGCCGGCCCGCAATCGGCGTCGGCCGATCCGCGGCCGGATATCCCAACGCCTTCAGCAAATCGCTGGCGACGGCCTCGAGCGCTTCGCGATCGCCGTCCGAGAGCCGGGTTTTGTACATTTCGCAATAATCGGTGGTGATCGGCTTCAGGACTTTCGCATGCAGGGGATCGCCGCCGCCCCAGCTCTTCGCCGACGTCGATTGATGGTGGCTCAACATTTGCGGCGAGAAGTCCTCGCCCAGAAATGTGCAGACCTTGGCAAGTTCGCCTTCGGGATCGGCACATAGCTTCTCGTAATGAAGTTCGTAATAAACATCCTTGCCGAGTATGGCGCCGGTTTCGCGGGCGGCCGATACGAACATCGCCCACATATGCATGCCCGAATAAAGCGAATAAGGCCAAAGTCGCGAATCGGCGATGTCGATTGCCATGTCGCGACCATCACGAATGATGTGCACGAATTGCGCATCGGGAAAATCCGATAAGATTTCCTCCATCCAAAAACAGTTCCGGGGCGTTTTTTCGCCCCATCGCGGCTTACCCGTATCGTCGGCGTACTTTCGATGCAGAACATCGTAAAGCCCCGCGAAGGACGCCTCCTTGGCTTTCTCGACCATCTCCTCTGCGCTGAGTTTCGACGTCCAATCCTTGACCGACGGCGACTCGAGAATATCCTCCGCCAAAGCCAACAGATTCTCCCGGGCCGTCAAGTCGCCGTAACTATAGAGGTACGGGCGCACCATCTCGTACAGCCACGCCGGCGAAGGAATGCCGATTCGCGGATGCGAATCCAAAATCAGCCGCATCAACGTTGATCCCGAACGCGGCGCACTAATAACGAAGATCGGTTTTTCGCCAGTTACCGGCATGTTCTCCCCCATTTCGGTTGCGGACTTGATCCAATCGAATTCTCGGTCTAGTCCATGTTTATATGTGATGCCGGATGCGATTGCTAACAAAAGTCTTGATCGAGGTCGGCGCCGTCATAGCGGCCATTCACGAAAAAACCGTGAAAAAAATTACCCATCAAGAATTCGTTAAGTTCATATATTTACCCTTACGACCGGAAAGGAGGGATCATTGACCAAAGCCAACCCACCCCACCAATCCTGGCGCTGCCCGATGTGTCATCATCATGCCGAGCCCGTGAACGTGCATGGGCATATTCAATGCCGTCATTGCGGTCAAAATATCGATCCCTGTTGCAGCGGCGAGACGGCAACCTGCCTTGAAACCGCCGATCATCTTCCGCGCACGTAGCCGTTTCCCCTCTCAACAATCCGTTTGACCCGTCCCGGCGGCCCGCTCACTATGCGGCCTCGTCTTTATTCAAACCAGGGAGCGTGAAATGGAAAAGGAAATGTACGAGAAGGGTCTGAAGGTTCGCCGCGAAGTGCTCGGCGCGGAATATGTCGATGCCCGCATGGCCGAGTTGGACGACTTCAGCCAGGACCTTCAGGCGATGACGACGACCTATTGTTGGGGGGAAATTTGGAACCGTCCGGGCCTGCCGCGAAAAGTCCGCAGCATGTTGTGCCTGGCGCTTCTGAGCGCCCTGAACCGGCCTCATGAAATCAAAACCCACCTGCGCGGGGCACTGAACAACGGCCTCACGAAAGACGAAATCAAGGAGGTTTTCCTTCAGGTCGGCGTCTATTGCGGCGTCCCGGCGGCCGTCGACAGTTTCCGGATCGCTCGTCAGTTTTTCGCCGAGCAAGACGAAAAATAACCGCCGAAATGCCCGGTATTCCGGGCACAACGGCCGGATATGGACAAATCGGCGATCCTCCCCATTTAATAGAGGGAAGAATCGAAAGCGCCGGCTGTTTCGGCACAGCGGAAGCATTTAGAAAAAAAGCGAAGGAAGGAACGACCATGTTCATTCAAACGGAAACCACCTCGAATCCGGCAACCTTGAAATTCCTGCCCGGCAAACCTGTCCTGTCGTCGGGCTCCGCCGCCTTCGCCAGCGCCGAAAACGCCGAGAAATCGCCCTTGGCCAAAAGGCTGTTTGCCATCGACGGCGTCGTCCGGGTGCTTCTGGACGCGGAGTCGATCTCCGTCAACAAGGCCGATGGTAAAGACTGGGACGTCCTGAAACCAGCCATCCTCGGTGCCGTCATGGATCATTACACGTCGGGCGAAC
>JAVJPD010000372.1:0-3249 GCA_040216475.1 Rhodospirillales bacterium | reverse complement strand
GTAAAGCGGAAGAAAACGCCGGGATCGATCACGGCCGAACCGCCGCCCGTGCTCATGCCTTCGAGGCCCATCGAAATGCCGTAGGCCTGCAGGATGGTGATGAGCACGGTCAGGTAACGGGTATATTGGTTGATCTTCTTGCGCCCGACCTCGCCTTCCTTCTTCATGGCCTCCAGTTTCGGCGACACCGCCGACATCAGCTGCATGATGATCGCCGCCGAGATAAAGGGCATGATGTTGAGCGCGAAGATGGTCATGCGCTCGAGCGCGCCGCCCGAGAACATGTTGAACATGCCCAGGATGCCGCCGGATTGACGTGTGAAGATGTCCTGCCAAACCTGGGGATCGATGCCGGGAAGCGGGATGTAGGTCCCCAGGCGGTAAATGATCAAGGCGCCCAGCGTGAACCAGATACGCTTTTTCAGTTCGGTCGCCTTCGAAAAGGCGCCAAAGTTCAAGTTAGCCGCAAACTGTTCGGCTGCTGATGCCATACGCTGGTCTCAATCTCTCGGCGTTATTCGTCCGTGGCGGAAGCCTCGGAAGCCGGCGCGCCGCCGCCCCCCTCGTCCGCCGGTGCTGCCTTTTTGGCCTTCGCCTTGGCCTTTTTGCCCTTTTTGGGTCCGTCGGGATCTCTCTTACTCTCGACCGTCACCTTGATCGAGCCGCCGGCCTTCTCGATGCCGGCCACGGCCGCTTTCGAGGCGCCGGACACTTCGAGCGTCACCTTCGCCTTGATCTCGCCCTGGCCCAGAACGCGCATGCCGTCGAAGCTCTTGCGCAACATCCCGGCGGCGCGAAGCACGTCTTCGGTGATCGGCTTGCCGGCGTCGAGCTTGCCCTCATCGACGGCCTTTTGCAGATCCTCCAGGTTGATCACCGCGAAGCGGCCCCGGAAATGATTGTTGAAGCCCCGTTTCGGCAGGCGGCGATACAGCGGCATCTGGCCGCCCTCGAAGCCACGCAAGGCCACGCCGCTGCGCGCCAGCTGACCCTTGTGGCCGCTGCCCGCGGTTTTGCCCTTGCCCGAGCCGATTCCCCGGCCGACCCGGGTGCGGGCGACACGGGCACCGTCGTTATCGCGAATTTCATTGAGCTTCATCGTCTTGCCTAAACCTTATCTTTCGGCGGTCCGTCTTTAGTCCTCGACGCGGACCAGATGATGGACCTTGTTGATCATGCCGCGAACCGCCGGCGTGTCCTCGAGTTCCTTGGTGCGGTGCAATTTGTTCAGCCCCAGCCCCTTCAGGGTTGCCCGCTGGTCGCCCGGACGCCCGATCGGGCTGCGGATTTGCGTGACTTTAACGGTCTTTTTTTCAGCCATGGCTTATTCCTCGCCGTTCGAAGCCTGGGTGGCCGCGGACGGCCCCCGGCGCGAAACGATTTCGCCGACCTTCATGTTGCGGCGCGCGGCGACGGTGCGCGGGGAATTGATCTTCTTCAACGCATCGAACGTCGCCTTGACCATGTTGTAAGGGTTCGCCGTGCCGATGGATTTCGCCACCACGTCCTGAACGCCCATGGTTTCGAACACCGCGCGCATCGGACCGCCGGCGATCACGCCGGTGCCCGGCGGGGCGGTGCGCAGCACGACCTTGCCGGCACCGTAACGGCCCTTGACGTCGTGGTGCAGGGTGCGGCCGTCGCGCAACGGCACGCGGACCATCGAACGCTTGGCCTGATCGGTCGCCTTGCGGATCGCTTCGGGCACTTCGCGCGCCTTGCCGTTGCCGAAACCGACCCGGCCGTGACCGTCGCCGACGACGACGAGGGCCGCGAACGAAAAGCGGCGGCCACCCTTCACGACCTTGGCGACGCGGTTGATGTGAACCAAGCGGTCGTTGATATCGGAATCCTCGCGCTCGCCGTGCTCTCCCCGGTCGCGTCCCCGGCCGCGTCCCCGGCCGCGGCCGCGTTCGCCCGGCGTATTGTCACGTGTCGGTTTATCCCGCGTCGGTGCCTGTGCCATGCCGGCCCTCCTTAAAACGCTAGGCCGCCGCTGCGCGCGGCTTCGGCCAATGCTTTGATGCGCCCGTGATAGCGGTAGCCGCCACGGTCGAAAACGACGGTTTTGACGCCCGCGGCGACCGCGCGCTCGGCGACGAGTTTCCCGACTTCGCCGGCGGCGGCGATATCGCCGCCCGATTTCAGCTTGCCGCGCAGGTCCTTATCGATGGTCGACGCCGACGCCAGGGTCACGCCCTTGATATCGTCGATGACCTGAGCGTAAATGTGGCTATTCGAGCGGAACACGGAAAGACGCACGCGATCCTTATTCCGCCGGGCCAGCCGAGAGCGGTTCCGTTTGGTGCGGCGCTCAAACATTTTCTGAGAGTTTGCCATCGCTTATTTCTTCTTTCCTTCCTTACGCAGGATCAGCTCGTTGGCGTACTTCACGCCCTTCCCCTTGTACGGCTCGGGCGGACGATAGCGCCGGATCTCGGCGGCGACCTGCCCGACCTTCTGGCCGTCGATCCCCTCGATCGAGATGTGCGTTTGATCGGCGCACTGGATCTTGATGCCTTCCGGAATCGGGTACTTCACGTCGTGGCTGAAACCCAGCTGCAGCACCAGGTTTTTGCCCTGCACCTGAGCACGGTAGCCAACGCCGGTGATTTCGAGATCCTTCTTGAAGCCTTCGGTCACGCCGACGACCAGATTGTTGATCACCGTGCGGGCGGTACCCCACATCTGCCGAGCGCGCACCGTATTGCCCCGCGGCTTGACGATGATCTGCCGGTCTTCCTTGGTGATTTCGACTTCGGGCATCAGGACTGCCTGAAGCTCGCCCAGCTTGCCTTTCGCCGTGACCTTGCGGCCGGCGATTTCCACATTCACCCCCTCGGGGATAACGACGGGCGATAGACCGATACGCGACATGATTCTAACCTTCGACTCTCAAGCTCTTTAGAATACCTGACATAAGACTTCGCCGCCGACATTCTGGGCCCGGGCTTCCGCATCCGACATCACGCCGCGCGGCGTGGAGAGGATGGCGATGCCGAGGCCGTTGTAGAAACGGGCGAGATCCTTGATCTTCGAATAAACCCGGCGGCCCGGTTTCGAAACGCGGCTGATTTCGCGAATGACCGGATCCCCCTCGTGATACTTCAATTCGATTTTGATTTCCTTAATGCCCGGACGCACTTCGAATTCCGAGAAGCCCCGGATAAATCCTTCGCAATTCAGCACTTCGAGAACGCTCATTCGGAGTTTGTACGCCGGCGCGTTGGTGGCATCCTTGCGGACCCG
>JAVJPD010000371.1:0-3965 GCA_040216475.1 Rhodospirillales bacterium | reverse complement strand
CGACGATCTCGTCGATCTTGTCGCGCGGCAGCAGGAAGGTTTCCGGATTCCAGGAATCGAATTGTTGTGACAGTTCGCGCACGGCTTCGTCGCCGCGGGCGCGCACGTCGGCAATGATTTTCTCGACGGTCCGGCGAACCTGTTGATCGACCGCATCGGCTTTTTCCTGCGGAACGCCTTTCTTGAGATACGTTGCCATCGTCTGCTCCGTTATCGCGCTTGTTGTTTATTTAACGGCCATGGGGTTGATCGGCGAGCCCACGGCTTTGGAAATCGGCAGCGGCGGGGCGGTGAAGAGAAATTCATAGACGCCGTCGTCGGCGCAATCTTCCGCGAGATCCTTGAGATAAAAGATTTCGCCCATGGTGATGCCGATCATGGGGATAACCACCCAATGCCAGGGTTGACTGGCGTCCTTGGTTTCGTTCGGGCGGACCTCGCAGCCCCAGGTGTCGCAACAGATCGCCGCGATTTCCTTCTCGTAAATCCATTCGGCGGTCTCGAACGCGAGGCCCGGCGCGCCGCCGCCGGCGTAGCCGCCCCAGTCGCCGTCCTTGAGGCGCTGCTCCATCTGGCCGGTGCGGCAGATCACGAAATCGCCGCGGCGGATTTCGACGCCTTGCGCCGCGGCGGTCGCGTTCAGATCGTCGTTGGTGATGGCCATGCCGTCTTCCAGATAATCGGCGCCGACGTGGCGGGCGACGTCGAGCAGCACGCCGCGCCCGAACATCCGGTTCTTGACCTTCTCGATGCCGTTCTTCTGGGCGCCGTCCGAATCGACAAGGCGGGCATCGTAACCGTTCCACATCTTGTCGTCGTAAAAGATGTGCCCGAGCGCGTCCCACTGGGTGCCGCATTGCAGGGGTAGCGAGACCATGTCGTCGGCATAGCGCAAACCGCCGGCGTCCTGGTTGCCGGAGACGGCGTCGGTGCCGGTGGCGAGCATGGTGTGAATCGGATTGAAGCGGTTGCCCCATAACCCTTTTTGCGGGCCGTATCGGTCGAAATTCAATCCCAGCGAAAAGACCTTGCCTTTTTTAATGAGTTGACCGGCCTTCACGATGTCTTCCGGCTGCACGAAATTGAGCGTACCGGCTTCGTCGTCAGGCCCCCAGCGGCCCCAGTTCTTGCATTTCTCGGCGGTCGCCCGGAGATGGGCGAGATCGAACATTTTCTCGTCGTAACGGCGCGGCATCGCGATCCTCCCGATTTTCGGCCTGTTTCGGCCCCGTTTCAGCCATTCGGCATGTTTTGTTTTGACGGATAACTCTGTACCATCTGCCGCCGAAGCCGAGAAGGGCAATTCGAGAAAAGGATACCGACGACATGACCGCACCTTCGACAATTCCCGGGCCGATGCCCTCCATGCGGCTCGACGGCAAAATCGCCGTCGTCACCGGCGCCGGCCGGGGGATCGGACGCGGCTGCGCTCAGGCATTGGCGGAAGCGGGCGCCAAGGTGTATCCGATCAGCCGGACGGCGTTCGAGTTGGAGGAGGTCTGCCGGGCGATCCGCGACAACGGCGGCGAGGCCGAGCCCCTGGTGTGCGATGCGACGTCGCTCGGCGAGATAGCCGGGAAGCTCGGGACGCTCGAGCGGATCGATGTGCTGGTCAACAACGCCGGCACGAACATTCCTCAGCCGTTCTTGGAGGTGTCGGAAGAGAATTTCGACCGGATCGTCAATTTGAACATCAAGAGCGCCTTCTTCATCGCCCAGGCGGCGGCGCGGAAGATGGATGCCGGCGAGGGTGGATCGATCATCAACATCTCCTCGCAGATGGGGCATGTCGGCGCGCCCAACCGAACCGTGTATTGCCTGTCCAAATTCGCGGTCGAAGGCATGACCAAGGCGATGGCGGTCGAACTGGCGTCGAGAAAGATTCGCGTCAACACGGTCTGCCCGACCTTCATCCGGACGCCGATGACGGAGAAATTCTTCGAGGATAAAGCCTTCATCGATTCCGTGATCGAGCAGATTCCGATGGGTCGGGTCGGCGGAATCGAAGACATCATGGGGGCGGTCGTCTTCCTGGCCTCGCCCGCCGCGGCCCTGATCACCGGTGCCAGTTTGCTTGTCGACGGCGGCTGGACGGCGAAATAATAACCCGGCCGAAACGCAACCTAACGTTGCGTTTATTCGGAGATGATTTCCGTAACCGTTCCGTTCCGGAGTATTATGAAGTCATCGACGTCCTTTAACTTATTCTTTTCCAACATAGAAACAAAAAACGATATTGCGGAGCCGAGGTATTGTGGGTACCTTAGCGCGCCCGAACAACAATGCTCTTAAAAGTAGCAGAACTATTCAAGGGGTAGGGGATGATCAGTACGCTAATCAGTCGCAATGTCACGATCCGCGGCCGGCGAACGAGCCTTCGTTTGGAAAAGCAAGTGTGGGACGCGCTCGACGAAATCTGCGGACGCGAACAAGTCAATCTGCACGAGCTTTGCACCTACATCGAATCGCAACGGAAAAAATCCAGCAGAACCTCCGCCGTGCGGACATTCGCTTTGATTTATTTTCATGCCGCGGCGACCGAACAGGGCCACGTCAAGGCCGGCCACGGTAAACTGCTGGCCAAGATCAAAAAGGAATAGCGGCCGCTACGCGTAAAACGTGTATCGTCAGGCCGGCTTTTTTCCGGTGAAATGCTCGGGCCAATCCCGCGCCACCACGGGGCCGTCGCTCGCGAGCGCGTGGCAGGTGTCGAGGATGGCCGGTTTTTGGCCGGGCGCTTGGCCCTGCTTTCGTTGCGCCCGCGCCGCGCTCACGGTGTGAAACGCGGCGACGGCCAGGGGGCCGGTCAGGAGGTCATTCAGGTGCGTGCAGCCCTGCACGCCGCCCATGCGTTCGTAGACCGCCTTGCGCCAGCCCGGCGCGATCTTGAGGCCGTTGAGGGAATCGAATTTCGCGGTGACGTCGCCGCACGGGATGAAGGGGCCGGCGTCGGTCGCCGCTTCGGCGTTTTGCACGACGAGGTTCTCGTCCACCGTCAGGCGTATCCACATATCGTGAACCGGTTCGCCGCTGGCCACGTGGCCGCGGTCCTTGCTCTCGAAGCTGTAGGTCTTCGAGTCTACGAGATGGGCCTCGATATCCCACAGGCCGTCCTCGCGTTCGTAGCCGCGGCAATCGATCGCGCGGCTATGGAGGTGTTTGCGCATAACGGGCTTCGATAAAGGCATGGGGCTTCCTTTTGGGCTTCCGGATCGAATCGAAACGTAACGTAATCAGACGTCTTTGGCGGTGCCGAAGACGAAGGCCTCGGTTTCGCGCACGCTCTCTTCGAGGGCCCGTTGCAGGGTGTCGTAGAGATCGCGCATCGACACCATGCCGACGACGGTGCCGTCCTTGACCACGGGCAGATGGCGGTAGCGCCGGGTCCGCATCAATTCGACGGCGTCGTAAACGGCGTCGTCGGGGCTCAGGGTGTCGGGATTGTCGGTCATGACGTCGCCGAGCGGCGTCTCGGCGGGATCGAGGCCGTCGGCCACGACCCGGCGCGTGAGATCGCGTTCCGTCACGATGCCGATCAACTCGCCCGCGTCGCCGAACACGACCACCGCGGCGATATCGTGCCGCACCATCATGTTAGCGGCGTCGAGAACCGTGTCGGTTTCGCCCAAGCCGTGGATGGTTTGCTGGCCGATCACGTCGGGGACGATCTTGAGGTTTATCATCGCGGGGTTTCCTCTCGCCTGACCCGGTATAGTGTAATGTCTGACCGGGTTCCGGGGAAGCGTCTTCCCGGCGCGGTTCTAGCCGTTCTTCTCGGGCGGGGTGATTTTCAGCAAGGTGATCTGGTGGCGTTGGCGGCGCAGGATTTCGAAGCGGAAATCGAAGAACATGAAAACCTGGCCGACATCGGGGATGCGCCGCGATTTATGCAGCACCAGCCCGGCGATGGTCGCCGCTTCCTCGTCGGGCAGGTTCCAGTCTAGTTCCCGGTTGAGATCGCGGAT
>JAVJPD010000370.1:0-1638 GCA_040216475.1 Rhodospirillales bacterium | reverse complement strand
CGCTCTTCCGATCTTGAAATGCCAGATCGTCGCCTTGTCCTCGGTATGGCACACGTTGGCGAGATTGAGCAGCACGTTGAAGCTGAGGTGCGCCGCCTCGTGCGGGGGTTGGCCTGCATGAATGTGCCAGACCGGATTGTTCAATCGGTCCTTCGGTTCCTGCCCCGGATACTTCTCCAAGTGCGTCAGGTATTCGTCGACCGCGCGCGGGATCACGTCGAAAAACAGCCGCTTCGCGGTCTTGGGTTTTTGAAACATGAACAACGACAAACTTTCCGGCGGCGCGTAGCGCAGCCATTCCTCGACCGCG
This sequence comes from Rhodospirillales bacterium, assembly GCA_040216475.1. Lineage (GTDB taxonomy): Bacteria > Pseudomonadota > Alphaproteobacteria > Rhodospirillales > CALINB01 > CALINB01. The sequence continues at coordinate 1,328 of JAVJPD010000370.1, read as the reverse complement.
AGGCCGTTGCCCTTGGATTTGGAAATCTTCTCGCCCTTGTCGTCGAGGAACAATTCGTACGTGAACCCGGCCGGCGGATTGCCGCCCAAAATGCGGCAGATCTTGGTCGAGAGCGTCACCGAGTCGATCAAATCCTTGCCCGACATTTCGTAATCGACGTTGAGCGCCGTCCAGCGCATGGCCCAATCGGCCTTCCATTGAAGCTTGCAGGCCCCGCCCGTCACGGGCGTTTCGATTTTCTCGCCGGATTCGTTTTCATAGACCACGGTCCCCGCGTCCGCGTTGCGCTCCAGGATCGGCACCTGCAGGACCTTGCCCGTTTTCGGACACACGGGCAGGAACGGGCTGTAGGTCGCCTGACGCTCGGGGCCCAATGTGGGCAGGATCACGTTCATCACCGCCTCGAAACGCTCCAGCACGGTCAGCAGCACGGAATCGAAGTCGCCGGCCTTGTAGCAGTCGGTCGAGCTCTTGAATTCGTACTCGAAGCCGAAGGTATCCAAAAAGGCTTTCAGGCGCGCGTTGTTGTGATGGCCGAAGCTCTCGTGGGTGCCGAACGGATCGGGGATCGCGGTCAGCGGCTTGCCGAGATGCTCGGCCACCATCTCCCGGTTCGGCACGTTGTCGGGCACCTTGCGCAGGCCGTCCATGTCGTCGGAGAACGCGAACAGGCGCGTCGGGATATCGGAGAGCGTCGCGAACGCATGGCGCACCATCGAGGTGCGCGCGACCTCGCCGAAGGTGCCGATGTGCGGCAGGCCGGACGGCCCGTAGCCGGTTTCGAACAGCACGTAGCCCTTCTCGGGGGTCTTATTGTTAACGTGCTTCAGCACCGCGCGCGCCTCGGCGAACGGCCAGGCGTTGGCGTCTTGGGCAACTGCTTTGAGATCGGTCATCGTTTCTTCTGCTTCACTTCCAAATCGGTTTGCCGGAGCCGGGCAAGCCGTATTGCTGCCATTTCCGGGTCACTTCTTCAATAATATCGTCGCTCATGCGGATTTTACGCCCCCATTCGCGCCCGGTTTCCGGCGGAATTTTCGCGGTCGCGTCGATCCCCATCTTGGAGCCGAGCCCCGACACCGGCGAGGCGAAATCGAGGTAATCGATCGGCGTGTTCTCGATCAGGGTCACGTCGCGGGCCGGATCGACGTTGGTCGAGACCGCCCAGATCACGTCGTTCCAATCGCGCGCGTCGATATCGGCATCCACCACGATCACGAACTTGGTGTACATGAACTGGCGCAGGTACGACCACACCGCCATCATGATGCGCTTGGCGTGGCCCGGATAGGCCTTCTTCATCGAGATGACCGCGATGCGGTAGGAGC
>JAVJPD010000369.1:0-5839 GCA_040216475.1 Rhodospirillales bacterium | reverse complement strand
CCGCCGAAGGCGAAGATCACGGCGGAGGTGTGAACCGGGCGCAGCCGGCCGAAGTTCAGCCACGGCAGGTCGAAATTGAGAACCGGGAAGGCCAGTTGCAGGGCGATGACGAGACCGGCGAGAAAGCCGACGACGCCCCAGAAGGTGGTGGCGATCACGCCGGCGCGGACCACGTCGTCGTTATAGACGATTTCGTCGCCCGATACGGGTGCCGGTTTGGCCGGTGCGGTGATGGATTTCACGACGAAAAACGCGGCGAGGACGCTACAAATGGACAGCAGCAGGCCGTAATAATAAAAGCTCGGATCGGCGGCGTGGGAGGCTAGATAAAGCCCAAGAATGGCGCCGAGGCTCAGTAAACCGATCGTAAGCCAGTTCGACATGATGATTGGCTGCTCCCCCTAGTCTATTCCTGACGAGTCTATCCCTGACAGGTCCGGCCCTCGAAAGCCCGGCCCGCAAGCCGAACCGGCCGGCCGAATAAGCACGGCTCTTTACTTGATCTTGTGTACCCTTCGAGCCGTTTCGGATGCTTGATGCAGGTCAAGATGCCGACCCCCTAAGGTCTCCCGAAACGAAACCCTCCTATGCATTTATACCATGATGGGCGGGGGCATCCAAAAGTAAGGGATTTCCGCAATTTTCGGGAATCGAATGCCTTCACGCGGCCAGGGATCGCAGATTGGCAATGATCTCCGCGCAAGCCCGGGCCGCTTCCTGTCCTTTGATCAGGAAATGTTCGGTGAAAAAGCGGATCTGCGTTTCCTCCTCTTGGAAGCGGTGCGGCGTCAGCACGGCGGAAATAACCGGCACGTCCGTTTCCAGTTGCACCCGCATGAGTCCGTCGATGACGGCGTGGGAGACGAACTCGTGGCGGTAGATGCCGCCGTCGACGATAAATCCGGCGGCAACGACGGCTTCGTACTTGCCGCTTCCGGCAAGTTTCTTGGCGAGAAGGGGGATGTCGTAGGAGCCGGGGACTTTGTAAAAATCCGTCGAATCCGCGCCGTATCCGAGCCTTGCGAATTCGCCGGCGAATCCTTCCCGGCATTTTTCGACGATGTCCGCGTGCCATTGCGCGGCGATGAAAGCCACCCTCGGCGCGTCGTTCTTGTTCGGAATATTTTGCGGGTCTTGAATTTGCCGATTCATGTCGTTCTCCGTTCGGTTGACGTGAATCAGGGCGCGCAACAAGCAAAAGCGCTCCCTCACCGGGAGACGACTGCCGATTGTTCTCTTCCATCCGGACTGTGACCGTCGGCTTCGGAATTTCACCGAATCTGCTGACCTTTCCGCCTACAAGACGGAAAGCGCTCGCGGGCTCGCATGAAATATGCACACCGCCGGTGGGGACTTTCACCCCGCCCTGAGAACACTCAGGGCGCCACTATGATGCGGCGATCCGAAAGCGTCAAGATAACGCCCCGATTCGGAAACCCGCGTTTATTGCCGTGAACGGCGGCTGCGCTTGAAGCCGGTTTCGAAGTATTTCCGGCGCTCGGCGTCGGGCAGGGCGGCGGAAATTTCATCCACGGCCCGGCGCACGCTCACGCGGACCTGCTGCTGGCTCGCATCGTATTGTTGCCGTGCCTTGGCGATCGCGGCCGTATCGACTTTCTCCGCGCGCAGCAGGCGGCGGACCTCGCGGCGCGATTCGCGCAAGGCCCGCAGATGACCGCGCATGACCGGGCGATGCTTGTCCCAGATCGCGTCCACGGTCTTGCGGTGCGGTTCGCTTAATTCGGCGCGCGCGGCGTCGCGCTGAAAGAACCCGCGGGTGCGCTTTTGATCGTCGCCGAACAAATAATGGGCTGTCAGCATGCCGCCGAGGAACAGGTTGAGGCCGATGGAGGCGGCGAGGACGATGGCGAGGCGTCGGGATATCCGCATGATTTATAAGGCCTCCATGATCTGCGACGGGCCGGCGGCGGGGCTGTCCATTTCGCCCGCCGACAGGTCGGCGCCTTGCGACGCCGGGGCCGGCGTCACCGTGCCGAGATAAAAGCCGAGCACCGCGGCGAGCGCGAACGCGGACACCGGCTGCCATACGGGCCCGAACGGCCACAATAACGAGAACCATTGCCGCACCGGCGACGGCGCGGCGCCGGCGAGGATATCGGCCGTCAGTTCGGGTGAGGGCATGGGGGGCGCGGCGCGGTCCAGCAACGCATCGAATTCGCGCGCGCCCTCGAGGGCGCGTTGCGCCTCGGGGCTTTCGGCGAGCAACGCCAGCAAGCCGTCGCGCTCGGCCTCGGGCCAGCGTGCCGGTTCGGCGCCGTAAGCCTCGATGCAGCGCATCAGCCGTTTAAAACCGTCGTTCGTCATCGTGCCGTCATCGTCGCTCATCTTTCTTCTCCCATCAAATCCCCTTTTCGGTCCTCGAGCAATTCCTTGAGCCGGCGGCGCCCCCGTGCCAGCAATGATTCGAGGGCATCCACGCTGATCCCCATGATCGCCGCCGCCTCGATGTTCGTCACCTCGTTGTGGTGTACCAGCGTGATCGCGGTGCGCTGGCGCTCGGGTAATCGGGCCATCGCCGCGTTAACCGCCGCGGCGACCTGGCGGCTTTGATGATCCATTGCCGGATCGGCATCCGGATCGATTATCTCCGGCGCGTCGTCCTCGGCCACCGTCTTGCGCCCGCGCAACAGATCGATGCACTGGTTGTGCGCGACCCGATACAGCCAGGTGGCGATGCGCGCTTTCGCCTGCCAGCGCGGCGCTTGCCGCCATAATCTCAAAAACGATTCCTGGGCGACGTCCTCGGCCGCCGCCATGTCGCCGAGCATCCGATAGGCGAGCCCGACCACGCGCCGGAGATGGGCGTCGACGAGTTGACGGCAGGCGAGGGGATCGCCTGCCGTCACCCGCCGGATCAAGGCGGCGTCCGATTCGATGTTCTCTCGGTCGATTGGGGGGGAGAGAGAGCTCATAATCGGTGAGTGTAGCCGCCTTGCACGTCATTTTCCGGCACCTTTTTCAAGCGAGAGCGGATTATTTATCCGACTTACCCTCGCCGGACTTTTTGTGGCGGCGCTTGCCGCGTTTTTCGTGCCACTTCTTCATGGCGGCCTCGGCTTCCGCCTTGGTCACCTTGCCGTCGCCGTCGGCATCGAGGCGGGCGAACCGCTTGCCGCTTCGCTTGGCGGATTCGGCGGTATCGATCACGCCGTCCTTGTTGGTATCGAGCCGCTTGAAGTAGCGCTCGGCCCGTTTCTCGGCCCGCTTTCTGGCGCGTTCGACCATGCGCGCCGTGAATTCGGCCTGGGTGATCTTGCCGTTCTTGTCGGTATCGACCGTGGCGAAGCGATCGGTACCGCGCTTGGCGTATTCTTCCTTGCTGATCGCGCCGTCCTTGTTCGTGTCCAGGCGCTCGAACATGCGCTCGGTCCAATTCTTGTGGCCTTTGCCCTTGGCTTCATCGTCGGCGAAGGCGGGGGAACCGCTCAAGGCCATCGAGCCGCCCAAAAGGGTCGCGGCGGCCAGTAGGAAAAGGGGCGTCTTTTTCATGATCGTTCTCCTTGTTGTTCGGCGCCGTTTTGGCGCGACTGCAAGGTTGAACGATGGGGCGGCGGTTTTCCGTCGCGATCAATTCGAAAAAATCGGAAAAAACGGCGGAAATTAAGGCAAAATTGTGGCGGAAGGGGCGGCGGTTAGGCCCCGCCCTATTCCCACTCAATCGTCCCGGGCGGCTTGCTGGTCACGTCGTAGACCACCCGGTTGATGCCGCGCACCTCGTTGATGATGCGGTTGGCGACGCGCCCGAGAAATTCCATGTCGAAATGATAGAAGTCGGCGGTCATGCCGTCGGTCGAGGTGACGGCGCGCAGGCCGCAGACGAAATCGTACGTCCGCGCGTCGCCCATCACGCCGACCGTTTGCACCGGGAGCAGCACGGCGAAGGCCTGCCAGATCGCGTCGTAGAGGCCGGCGTTGCGGATTTCCTCGATGTAGATGGTATCGGCCTTGCGCAGGATGTCGGCTTTCTCTTTCGTCACCTCGCCGGGGATGCGGATCGCCAGGCCGGGGCCGGGGAACGGGTGGCGGCCGACCATGTGCTCGGGCAGGCCGAGTTCGCGGCCGAGCACGCGCACCTCGTCCTTGAACAGTTCGCGCAGGGGTTCGACCAGGGCGAGGTTCATCCTCTCGGGTAGGCCGCCGACGTTATGGTGCGATTTGATCACCGCGCTCGGCCCGCCGTGAAAGGAAACCGATTCGATCACGTCCGGGTACAGGGTACCTTGCGCGAGGAATTTCGCATTTTCGATCTTGTTCGCTTCCGCCTCGAACACGTCGATGAAGGTGGAGCCGATGATCTTGCGCTTCTGCTCGGGATCGGAAACGCCCTTGAGCTTGCTCAGGAAAAGATCGCCCTTGTCGGCGTGAATGAGCGGGATGTTGTAATGGCCGCGGAACACATCGACGACTTCGTCGGATTCGCCCGCGCGCATCAGTCCGGTGTCGACGAACACGCAATGCAGTTGCTCGCCGATGGCCTCGAACAGGAGCGCCGCGACGACGGACGAATCGACACCGCCCGACAGCCCGCAGATGACTTTGCCGTCGCCGACCTGGGCGCGCACCTTGGCGATCTCGGTCTCCTTGAACGCCGCCATGGTCCAATCGCCCTTGAGGCCGGCGACCTTGTGCGTGAAATTCTCCAGCAGCTTCGCGCCGTGCGGCGTGTGGACGACCTCGGGGTGGAACTGCACCCCGTAGAAGCGTTTCGCATCGTTTGCGATGGCGGCGAACGGCGCGCCGTCGGAAACGCCGACCACGCGGAAGCCCTCGGGCAGGGTTACGACCCGATCGCCGTGACTCATCCAGACTTGTTCGCGCGCGCCCGGGCGCCAGACGCCGTGGAACAGATCGCAGTCTTCTTCGATGTCGACGAACGCGCGGCCGAACTCGCGGTGATCGTGGGTCTCCACCGTGCCGCCGAGCTGCGCCACCATGGTCTGCTGGCCGTAACAGATGCCGAGTACCGGCACACCGAGATTAAACACGCTATCGGGGGCGCGGGGGGTATCCATGTCGATGACCGACGCCGGCCCGCCCGAGAGGATCACTGCCTTGGGCGCGTAGGCCTTGAGGAACGCATCGTCGGTCTTATTGAACGGGTGGATCTCGCAATAAACGCCGGATTCGCGGATGCGCCGCGCGATCAGCTGGGTGACCTGCGAACCGAAATCGATGATGAGAATACGGTCGGGATGTTCGAGTGCGGTCATGGGGCGATCATGGGGCGGTCATGGGGCGATCATGGGGCGTTCATAAGGCGAAAATCGTCGTAAGCATGAGCGTCTTGTATCACACCTTCGGGGGCACCCCCACCCAAACCTCCCCCGTCGAGGGGGAGGGGTAGGGCCCGCCGATTTTCAAGGGTTTCCCTCCCCCCTTGCGGGGGGAGGGACAGGGAGGGGGGTTACTCGGCCGCGGCGCTCTTGTTGGCCGGCTGGTAGACCTCCGAGCCCGATTCGCGGAACTTCTCGCTCATTTCCTCCATGCCGCGCTTCGCTTCATCGGCCACGTAGTCGCGCACCTGCTGGGTGATCTCCATGGAGCAGAACTTCGGCCCGCACATGGAGCAGAAGTGCGCCACCTTGTGGGCCTCCTTCGGCAGGGTTTGATCGTGGAATTCCTTGGCGCGTTCGGGGTCGAGCGCCAGGTTGAACTGATCCTCCCAGCGGAACTCGAAGCGGGCGCGGGAAAGCGCGTCGTCGCGAGCCTGCGCCGCCGGATGGCCCTTGGCGAGATCGGCGGCGTGCGCGGCGATCTTATACGTCACCACGCCGACCTTGACGTCCTCGCGGTTGGGCAGGCCCAGATGTTCCTTGGG
>JAVJPD010000368.1:0-1032 GCA_040216475.1 Rhodospirillales bacterium | reverse complement strand
CCGAACCTTTGCCGAAGGATTTCGTCCCCATCACGATCGCGCGGCGGTGATCCTGCAAGGCCCCCGCGACGATTTCCGACGCCGACGCCGATCCGCCGTTCACCAAGACGACCATCGGCACGCCCTTGCTCACGTCGCCCTTGCGGGCATTGAAGCGCTGCGTGTCGTTGGCTTCGCGCGAGCGCGTCGAGACGATCTCGCCCTTGTCGAGGAAAACATCGGAGACGGCGATCGCCTGATCCAGCAGACCGCCTGGGTTGTTCCGCAGATCGAGAACGATGCCTTGAAGCTTGTCGCCGAGATCCTTTTGGAATTTCTCGACCGCTTTTTTAACGCCCTTGTCCGCCTGCTCGTTGAATGTCGTGATGCGGATGTAGCCGATCTTGTCCTCGGTGCGCGAACGAACCGAGCGGATCTTGATGACCGCCCGGGTGATGGCGACATCGAACGGCTCTTTCGTGCCCCGGCGCACCGTCAGAAGAATATCGGTTCCGACCTTACCTCTCATCTTTTCGACGGCCTCGGACAGGGTTAACCCCATAACCGGCTTGCCGTCGAGATGCGTGATGAGGTCGCCGGGTTCCATGCCCGCCTTATGCGCCGGCGTTTCGTCGATCGGCGAAACCACCTTGATCAATCCGCCGTCCATCGTGACCTCGATTCCGAGGCCGCCGAACTCGCCGCGGGTCTGAACCTGCATTTCACGGAAATTCTTCGCATTCAAATAACTCGAGTGCGGATCGAGCGACGTCAACATGCCGGTGATGGCGGATTCGATCAGTTCCTGATCCGACGGCTTATCGACATATTTGGCGCGAACTTGCTCGAAAACATCGCCAAACAAATGAAGCAAGCGATACGTATCGGCGGAGTTCTTGGAGGGCTCCGCTGCATGCGCCGCCGGCGCAAAAACCAGCAATGTGAACAACGTCATCAGTACGGCAGATTTTTTCATTTGCTTACCTTAGCGTTTTGAGTGGTTAACCACGGCAACGGGTTGATGGGTTGCCCCTTGCGGCGAAGTTCTACATA